>NZ_SJUS01000024.1:0-50278 GCF_004337085.1 Exiguobacterium sp. SH5S13
GAACCTTTTATCTCATCGTTGCGTAAAGTAGACCACTAACTACTAGGAGGTCCATTATGCGACTACTTGCTTCACTCATTTCTCTCGGTTTCGCTTGCCTGATCTCGCTCGAGCTATGGCAAGGTCCGTTTTATGGTGGTTGGATTTGGTCTATGCCTGCCTTTTTCTTAATCGTCTCGTTTTTCCAGTTCATGAAACATTTGAATGAGCTTGAATGGAGTGGTGAGAACGACACATGAAACTCGTTTATTTCACGATGATGCTTCTTGCCGGATTCCTATATGCCGTGTATCTCGTCCATTTGTATCGAGTCGGGCTGACTGATTCGCTCTACATGCACTTCCTGTGGATCACGGGAATCGGACTTTATGTTTTATGGCTACGTCGAAGAACCCCCAAACGTCGTTCGTGACGTCGGTGGTTCTTCTCGTTTAGATGCCAAAATTCTCCCAAACCACAAAAAAACCTTCCTCGGAGAACAAATTCTCCAAAGAAGGTTGATGTCTTACTTGCGTAACTCTTCAAGACGCGCGCGCACGGCGTCACGCTTGTCGAGGTAGTCTTTCTCTTTCGCTTTCTCTTCGTCGATGACGTGAGCCGGTGCTTTGCCGGTGAAACCTGGGTTACCGAGTTTCTTCTGCACGCGTTCGACTTCTTTCTCGTACTTCGTCACTTCTTTTTCAAGACGGGCGATCTCTTCTTCGAAGTTGATCAAGTCGGCGAGCGGGATGAACAGCTCCGCGCCCGTCATGATCGCTGACATCGATTTGTCCGGTGCCGTCAAGCCACGACCGATTTCGAGCTCGGTCGCGTTCGTGAACTTGCCGATCGTCGCTTCGTTCTCGCTCAAGTAGCCTTGTGTCGTGTCGTCACTCGTCGCGATGAACAGTTGGATCGGTTTCGACATCGGTGCGTTCACTTCCGAACGGATGTTACGAACCGAACGGATGACGTTCATGACCGCTTCGAACGCCGGTACCGACTCCGCATAGTGGAGGTCGTCACGACGCGTCGGATAGCTCGCACGGACGATCGAGTCGCCTTCGTGCGGCAAGTGCTGCCAAATTTCCTCTGTCAAGAACGGCATGAACGGGTGCATGAGACGCATGATCGAGTCGAGCGTATGCGCGAGTACCGAACGTGTCGTCGCTTTCGCCGCTTCGTCCTCACCGTAGAGCGTGAGTTTCGCCATCTCGATGTACCAGTTACAGAACTCTTCCCAGATGAAGTTGTACAAGTAACGACCAGCTTCACCGAACTCGTACTTGTCGACGAGGCGCGTCACTTGGTCGACCGTATCGTTCAAGCGCGTGAGGATCCACTTGTCGGCGAGCGTCTTCTCACCTGAGAGGTCGATGTCTTCAAACTTCATCCCATCCATGTTCATGAGGGCGAAGCGGCTCGCGTTCCAAATCTTGTTCGCGAAGTTCCATGTCGATTCGATTTTCTCCCAGTAGAAGCGCAGGTCGTTCCCCGGTGTCGAGCCCGTGAGCAGGAACCAGCGGAGCGAGTCGGCACCGTACTGGTCGATGACTTCCATCGGGTCAACGCCGTTACCGAGCGATTTCGACATCTTGCGGCCTTCCGAGTCACGGATCAGACCGTGGATGAGCACGTCGTTGAACGGCTGCTTGCCCGTGAATTCGAGCGATTGGAAGATCATCCGCGATACCCAGAAGAAGATGATATCGTAACCCGTGACGAGCGCGCTCGTCGGGAAGTAGCGTTTGAAGTCTGCTGAATCCGTGTCCGGCCAGCCCATCGTCGAGAACGGCCAGAGCGCTGACGAGAACCACGTGTCGAGCACGTCTTCGTCTTGATGCCAGTTCTCACTATCAGCCGGCGCTTCTTTGCCTACATACACTTCGCCTGTCTCGTTATGGTACCAAGCCGGGATGCGGTGGCCCCACCAAAGTTGACGGCTGATGCACCAGTCGCGGATGTTTTCCATCCAGCGGAGGTACGTGCCTTCGAACCGCTCTGGGACGAAGTTGACTTTCGTCTCGTCGTTGCCTTGTGCTGCGAGCGCCGCTTTCGCGAGCGGCTCCATATCGACGAACCATTGCTTCGACAAGTAAGGCTCGATGACTGCGCCTGAACGTTCCGAGTGACCGACCGAGTGCGTGTGCGGCTCGATTTTGACGAGCGTGCCGTCTGCTTCTAAGTCTTTGACGAGCTGCTTGCGGCAGTCGAAGCGGTCGAGCCCTTCGTACTTGCCAGCATTCTCGTTCATCGTCCCTGACTCGTCCATGATGAGGATGCGCGGAAGCTCGTGACGGTTCCCGATTTCAAAGTCGTTCGGGTCGTGCGCCGGCGTGATCTTCACGCAACCGGTACCGAACTCGACGTCGACATAGTCGTCCGCGACGATCGGGATCTCACGGTTCATGACCGGGAGCATGATCGTCTTCCCGACGAGGTGCGCGTAGCGCTCGTCTTTCGGGTTGACGGCGACGGCCGTATCGCCGAGCATCGTCTCGGGGCGTGTCGTCGCGATTTCGATGTGGCCTGAGCCGTCAGCGAGCGGATATTTCATATGGTAGAACGCGCCTTCGACTTCTTGATAGATGACTTCGATGTCGGAGACGGCCGTTTTTTGTGCCGGGTCCCAGTTGACGATGTACTCGCCGCGGTAGATCAAGCCTTTTTCATACAAACGGACGAAGACTTCCTGGACCGCTTTTGACAGTCCCGCGTCGAGTGTGAACCGTTCACGCGAGTAGTCGAGGCCGAGGCCGAGTTTTGACCACTGGGCACGGATCGTGTCGGCGTACTCGTCTTTCCATTCCCACGTCTTCTCGAGGAACTTCTCGCGTCCGAGGTCGTAACGCATGATGCCGTCCTCACGGAGCTTCTGTTCAACTTTCGCCTGTGTCGCGATACCGGCGTGGTCCATCCCTGGGAGCCAGAGGACGTCATAGCCTTGCATGCGCTTCAAGCGCGTGAGTAGATCTTGGAGCGTCGTATCCCACGCGTGTCCGAGGTGAAGTTTCCCTGTGACGTTCGGTGGCGGGATGACGATCGTGTAAGGCTGTTTCGAGTCGTCCTCGTCCGCCTTGAACACGTTGTTCTCCATCCAATAGTCGTACCATTTCGCTTCCGTCGCACTCGGGTCGTACTTCGTCGGCATGCTGATTTCGTTTGTTTCGTTGGTCATTGTGCCAATCCTCCTCTATCTGTCTACACAAAAAACGGCTACTCTCGTCCTTAACGCTAAGGACGAAAGAAGCCGTATCTTCCGCGGTACCACCTTAGTTCGCCAACACGTGGCGCCCTCAAAATCGAATAACGGTCGATGGACCGGACCTTCCTACTTGATTCAAAAGGTCAGCTCCGAGGCGACTTCCGCACACTTCCCTCGCGACCTTGCACCAAGCGGCCGCGTCTCTAGAAAGGAGTGTTGTTGCGTACTATTCCTCATCATAGCTTTTAAACGTATCTGTTAAACAATTGTAGCGATTGAAGACGTTTCAGTCAAGATTACAGTGAAAACTCTTGTTGCAGCTCTTTGAACGTCGCATCGACCGCAGCGAGCGTCGCGTCGATATCCTCGTCCGTATGCACAGTCGACAAGAACAAACCTTCAAACTGTGACGGTGGCAAGAACACGCCACGCGCCGCCATCTTCTGATAGTACGAGCGGAACATGTCGAGGTTCGACGTTTTCGCCTTCTCGAAGTTCGTCACTTTCTCGTTCGTGAAGAAGAAGCCGAACATCGAGCCGGCCCGGTTCGTGTCGTGCGGGATGTTATATTTCTCGGCCGCTGCCGTGAAGCCTGCCGCGAGGCGGTCGGCTTTGCGCTCGAACTCCTCGTAGTGCTCAGGCTTGAGTTGCGACAGCGTCGTGTAGCCGGCGATCATCGCGAGCGGGTTGCCTGAAAGCGTCCCTGCTTGGTAGATCGGCCCTTGCGGTGCGATGTGTTCCATGATCTCCCGTTTGCCGCCGTATGCGCCGACCGGAAGGCCACCGCCGATGACTTTGCCGAGGCACGTAAGATCAGGCGTCACGCCAAAGTAACCTTGGGCGCAATTGTAACCGACGCGGAAGCCGGTCATGACCTCATCAAAGATGAGGAGCGCGCCGTTTTGTTCCGTGATTTCACGCAGTCCTTCGAGGAATCCTGGCTGCGGCGGGACGAAGCCCATGTTGCCGGCAGCCGGCTCGACGATGACGCCGGCGATGTCGTCGCCGTGCTTCTCGAACGCGATGCGAAGCGCGTCGAGGTCATTGTATGGGACGGTGAGCGTATGGCTCGCCAAGTCTTTCGGGACGCCCGGTGAGTCCGGGAGACCGAGTGTCGCGACACCTGATCCGGCCTTGATGAGGAGCGAGTCCCCGTGGCCGTGGTAGCAGCCTTCAAACTTCAAGATCTTCGTCTTGCCCGTATAGCCGCGTGCGAGGCGGAGAGCCGCCATCGTCGCTTCCGTACCGGAGTTGACCATGCGGACCATCTCGATCGATGGGACGCGGTCGATGACGAGCTCGGCCATCTTCGTCTCGAGCTCCGTCGGTGTCCCGAACGTCCAGCCTTTTTCAGCCTGATCTTGGATCGCTTTCATGACGACCGGGTCGCGGTGACCGAGAATGAGTGGTCCCCATGAGAGGACGTAGTCGATGTACTCGTTGCCGTCGATGTCGTAGACACGTGAACCTTCACCGCGTTCGGCGAAGATCGGCGTCATCCCGACCGATTTATAGGCACGGACCGGGCTGTTGACCCCGCCCGGCATGAGTGGGAGTGCTTGTTTGAACGCTGCTTCTGAGCGAGTTTGCTTGTATGTCATGCGAATTCTCCTTCCAAATAGCGACAGACGTCTTTTGCGAAATACGTGACGATCAAATCGGCACCGGCCCGTTTGAAACCGACCATCGTCTCCATGACGATACGTTGTTCATCGATCCAGTCGTTCATCGACGCCGCTTTAATCATCGCATACTCCCCGCTCACGTTATACGCCACGATCGGCATATCGAGCGAGTCGCGCATGTCGCGGATGATGTCCATGAACGCGAGCGCCGGTTTGACGATCATAAAGTCGGCACCTTGCTCGACGTCCGACTGTGATTCCCGGAACGCCTCGCGGCGGTTAGCCGGGTCCATCTGATAGCCTTTGCGGTCGCCTTCACCAGGCGCCGACTGCGCCGCGTCACGGAACGGGCCGTAGTACGCCGATGCGTATTTGACGCCGTAGCTCATGATCGGGATGTGGCTGAAGCCGTTTTGGTCGAGCCCTTCGCGGATGGCGGCGACGAAGCCGTCCATCATCGAGCTCGGCGCGATGATGTCTGCGCCCGCTTGCGCTTGCGTGATCGCCGTCTGGACGTGAAGCGGTAGTGACGCGTCGTTATCGACGTCACCGTTCTTCACGATGCCACAGTGGCCCGTCGACGTATATTCACAGAGGCACGTGTCGGCGATGACCGTGAGCTGTGGTGCCCACTCTTTCACTTTGCGGATCGCTTCTTGGACGATGCCGTGGTCGTGGTACGCTTCCGTGCCTTCCGGGTCTTTATGCTCAGGTACGCCGAACAAGAGGACGGACTCGAGCCCGAGGTCAACGAGCTCACGGATCTCGTCTTCGAGACGATCGAGCGAGAAGTTGAAGACGCCAGGCATCGAGCTGACTTCGCGTTTAATATTTGTCCCTTCGACGACGAAGAGCGGATAAATTAAATCTTCTTTCCGAACATGGTTTTCACGTACGAGTGCACGCATCGACTTCGACGAGCGCAGACGACGGTGACGGTCGAATTGGTTCATGAAAAATCTCCCCCTACACACTGTATTAATGCATCCATAGTATAACACTCAGGCACTCGGACCGGTAACGTCGAAACTTCTCGGACGGCCTGCTCGGTCACTTCACCAATGGCGTACCACGTCCCGTGGAACCGCTCGAGGTAAGGCGTGAGCGCGTGGACGGCGGACGGACTGAGCACGAGCAGCGCCTCGACATGTTCGAGCGCGGCCGCTTGATCGGCCGTGAGTGCTTTCTCGACCGTCTCATAGACGACCCAGTCGTACACATGCGGCAATTGTCGCATATGCTCGGTATTCGCCAAATCTCCACGGGCGAACAAGACGACATCGTCCTCACCGACGACGTTCGCCAACTCGCGGAACAACGCCTCGCCTGTATACGTCTCCGGCATGAGCGAAACGGTGAATCCTTCTGCCTCGAGCGCGTCCCGGGTCTTCTCGCCGACGGCGGCGACACGGACGTCACGCGACACGGCATAGAGCGCCGGGACGGCCGTTTGACTCGTGACGACGAGCCAGTCGAACTGAACCGTAGGCATCGGATGCCCGGTCAAGCGTGTCTCGATCATCGGGACGTGATGAACGGAAAGACCGCTCGCGTCGAGCAAGGCCCGTTGCGAAGCGGTCAGTCGTTTTGTCCCTGTGTACCAGACGTCACACATTGACCGAGGCGAGGATCTCGCGTCCGCCGCGTCCGAGCAAGTCGTCAGCGACGTCTTGACCGAGCGCGACTTCGTCCGTTGACGTTTTCGTCACACGGAGCACGTCTTTGCCGTCGACCGAGGCGATCAAGCCGGTGAGCGTGACCGTGTCCCCGTCGACCGTCGCGTAACCGCCAACCGGTACGTGGCAGCTGCCTTCGATCGCCTTCAAGAACGTCCGCTCCGCTGTGGCAGCTTTCGCCGTCACGTCATCGTGAAGGAGCTGTAAAATCTGCGTCACTTCGGCGTCGTCTTTCCGGCTCTCGATCGCGAGTACACCTTGTCCGACGGCCGGTACCATCATGTCGGCGTCGAGCGCTTCGAACTTGACGCGGTCGGTCCAACCCATACGTTCAAGTCCCGCTTTCGCGAGCAAGATGGCGTTGAAGTTCTCGGTATCGAGTTTTTTCAAGCGCGTGTCGATGTTGCCACGAATCCATTGGATCTCGAAGTCCGGACGGGCCGCGAGCATCTGTGCACCGCGACGGAGCGAGCTCGTCCCGATGACCGCGCCTTGCGGCAACGTCTCGAGCGTATAGCCGTTCTCGCAAATCAAGACGTCACGCGCGTCGACACGTTTTGGCATACAGCTGATAAAGAGGTCTTCCGGCAGTTCGGCCGGCACGTCTTTCATGCTGTGGACGGCGAAATCGATGTCACCGGCGAGCATCTGCTGTTGGATTTCTTTGACGAACAAGCCTTTCCCACCGACTTTCGACAGTTGGACGTCGACGATTTGGTCACCTTTCGTCACGATTTCTTTGATCTCGAACTCGTTCTGGGCCCCGGCTTGCTTCAATTGTTCGATGACCCATTTCGTCTGTGTCATCGCGAGTTGCGAGCGGCGTGAGCCGACGATAATTTTACGCATAATGTTTAGTCCCCTTCATAGAAAAAGGCGACGAGATCCGCCGCCTTTTTGGTTTGTATTAGCGCATCAATGCGCGAAGTGGTGCTTTAGCCGCCATCGCTTCTAGCTCTTCCGGTTCTGTATCCGCAGCCGGAACGTCGACGTCTAGGGCGAACGCTTCGACGAACTGGGCGATGCGCGTGTTCGCGTCCGGTTGAGCGGCCGCGTCTTTAATGTAGTCGATCGGTTCACGAAGCATCTGATTGATGATCGACTTCATGTGCTTGCCGATGACTTTCTTGTCCCGGTCCGACAGATGGTCGAGCTTGCGCTCAAGACTTTCCATCGTCTCTTCTTGGACGGTGAGCGCACGTGAGCGCAACTCGTTCATGATCGGCACGACACCGAGCGTGACGAGCCATGCTTGGAACTCTTGGATCGCCTCATCAATCTTCACTTCAATCTTTTCTGCCTCGACGAGACGGGCTGCCAAGTTTTTATTGACGATCCCGTTCAAGTCATCGACATCAAACAAATGGACGCCCGGAAGCGACCGGACCGCTGGATCGATATCTCGCGGCACGGCAATGTCAATGAGAAGAAGTGGTCGTTCCCGACGTAGCAATTGCGCTGCGGCAACGTCATCATACGCGATAACGGCTTCTTTGGCGCCGGTCGAGCTGATCAAAATATCGGCATCGAGCAGTCCACAGGCAATCTCGCGGATCGAGTGGGCCCGGCCTTTGAACTTGGCAGCGACCGCTTTCGCTTTACTTTCAGTCCGGTTGAAGACGGCAATTTGTTTGGCGCCGGCTTCGAACAAGTTGAGCGTTGTCAGCTCACCCGTCTCACCTGCACCGACGACGACGACTTGTTTGTCATCGAGGCGCGTGTACATCTCTTGCGCGAGCGCGACCGCAGCCGAGCTGACCGATACCGACATTTCCCCAATTTGCGTGTCAGTATGGGCCCGTTTGGCGAGCGTCACGGCTTCTTTGAACAATTTATTAAACACCGTCCCCGTCGTCCCGTTCTCTTGGGCGCGGAAGAAGCTTGACTTGACTTGTCCTAAAATCTGCGTTTCCCCGATGATCATCGAGTCGAGACCCGACGTGACACGGAACAAGTGACGAATCGCTTCCTCGCCTTCACGGATCGACAAGTATGGTGTGAACTGATCCATCTCTAAATCAAACCAGTTCGCTAAAAAACGTTTTGTATAATAACGACCCGTATGGAGCTGGTCTGTGACGACGTATAGCTCGGTACGGTTACAGGTCGACAAAATAACCGATTCAAAAATGCTTTTCTCTTCGCGGAGCGCAATCATCGCGTCCACGATTTCTTGCTCCCCAAACGAGAACTGCTCCCGAATCGCGACAGGGGCTGTCTTGTTATTTAGTCCAACGACGACAATATGCATGTACCTCTTCCCCTCATCTAAAATCACAGTGGCGGTTGTCTTTTTTTACGTCTCTATCGTACATTATAACAATTTTTATTTAGGAACTATAATCTTCTGTTCGATTTTCGTGAAATAATTTAAGAACTTTTTGTGACGAAAAAAAGTAGAAACGGTCAAATTGGCCATTTCTACTTGTTTCGTCATTTTAGTGACGATGAATCTGTGATAATCGTACTTTCCGGCTTGTCTTCTTCTTCCGACTCGAGGTAATGTTGTCGCTCCTTCAATTTATAGATGCGGACGATGTTTTTGACGACGACTTTCGCCACCGCATAAGTCGGAACCGCGATCAACATCCCGATGATCCCAGCCAGGTTACCGGCCACGAGTAAGACGATGATGATCGTGAGCGGATGCACTTTGAGCGTCTTCCCTTGAATGAGCGGGGAGATGACGTTCGCCTCGATCTGTTGGACGATGATGATGACGAGGATGACCCAGAGCACTTTGATCGGATCTTGGATGAAGGCGACGACGACGGCCGGTGCCGCCCCGAGGAACGGTCCGACGTACGGGATGATGTTCGTCACCATCATGAAGAGTGCGAGCAAGATGGCGTAGTCGACACCGACGATCCAAAGACCGATGAGCGACGTGATCCCAACGAAGAACGCGACGATCAGTTGGGCGTGCACGTAGTTTTTAACGGTCGTATGCATGTCATTCAAAATTTTACGTGTCTCTTTCTCATAGCTCGATGGGAGCAGCTTGACGATCGAGTCCGGCAAATGCTTTCCGTCAAGCAGCATATAGAGCAACATGAATGGAATGACGACGATCGTGATGACAGCTGATGTAATGAATCCGATGACTTGGCCGAATGAAGAAGCGATATTGCCAAAAATATCACCGAGGTATGTGGTGACATTGTTGGTCAAATCGGTGAACATGTCATCGTTCTCCGCCATGAAGCGCGACAGGAACTCGTTTTGCATGAGCGAGTCACGCACTGAGAACGCTTGTTGCTGCAACTCTTTGGCGATGCTCGGCATCGCGTTGACGAGATCGGTCACTTGTTCGACGAGCACGGGCCCGAGAATACTGAAAACGAGCGTGATGATCAGGATAAGCGATGTTAGCGTGATTGCGACTGATATGCCACGTTTCCCGGACCGTCGTTCTAAATAATCGACGACTCCAACGAGAAAATAAAAGAAAAGTCCTGAAATAATAAGCGGTACCGTGACGAGCGCCAATATGACTTGGATCGGTTCGAACACGAATGAGATCTCTGTCCCGACCAAGATCACTAAGAAAATCGTCAACGTCCAAAATAAGAAGCGATACCATTTGCTTTCAAACATTTTCTGCATCTTTCCACCTCGTTCATTAATGTATTGCTATACAGTATGACAATTATACGATACTTGCCCGTTCACGTAACCCTAAAAACAAAAAGACGAGGGGGTTATCCCTCGTCGTCCGTCAACAAATCGTAGATGGCTTTCCACGCTTCGTCTTTTCCTTCCGCCGTTTCGGCCGAGAAAGAGACGAATCGGTCAGTCGATTCGAATTGAAGCTTCCGTTTCACAGCCGCCTCATGTTTTTGGCGCTGCGCTTTCTTGATTTTATCGAGTTTCGTCGCGACGACGATAACCGGAATCTCATAATGTTTCAAGAAATTGTACATCGTCACGTCATCACCCGACGGCTCGTGTCGGATATCGACCAAGAGGACGACACCTTTGAGTGCGCTTTGCGACGTCAAGTATTGCTCCATCATGACGCCCCACTTCTCACGCTCGGTCTTCGAAACTTTGGCATACCCGTAGCCCGGGACGTCGACGAACATGATCTCGTCATTGATGTTGAAGAAGTTCAGCGTCTGCGTCTTCCCCGGTTTTGATGATGTCCGGGCGAGTGCTTTACGCTGACAGATCTTGTTGATGAATGACGATTTTCCGACGTTCGAACGGCCGGCGAGTGCGACTTCTGGCAACTCGTGGACCGGATAGTGGTCCGGTGCCACGGCACTCGTAATAAATTCTGCTTTATTGATTTTCATTGTTTTCCTCCAAATGCTACTTCTAATACTTGATCGAGCATCGTGACCGGGACGAACGTCAGTTTTTCACGGACGGTGTCTTGAATGTCATCGATGTCACGTTCATTGTCTTTCGGGATGATGATGGTCGTGAGTCCGGCCCGATGTGCGGCGAGCGCTTTTTCTTTCAAGCCGCCGATCGGCAGGACACGGCCGCGGAGCGTGATCTCTCCGGTCATCCCGATATCACGCCGAACTTTCTTCCCGGTCAAGGCCGAGATGAGCGCCGTCGCGATCGTGATCCCGGCGGATGGCCCGTCTTTCGGGACAGCACCTTCCGGGACGTGGATGTGCACGTCTTGCCGCTCGTAGAACGTCGGGTCGATCCCGAACCGTTCCGCGTTCGAGCGGACGTAACTGTACGCCGTCTGTGCCGACTCCTGCATGACGTCGCCGAGTTTCCCCGTCAACTGCAGCTTGCCTTTGCCCGGTGCGAGCGCAACTTCGATTGTGAGCGTATCGCCACCGAACGCCGTGTAGGCGAGGCCCGTGACCGCTCCGATCGAGTCTTCCGTCTCGCCTTTACCGTAACGGTACTTCGGTTTCCCGAGGTAGTCGCTTAAGCCTTTAAGTGACACGGTGACACGTTTCTTCTCGCCGATCGCAATCTGTTTCGCCGCTTTCCGGCAAAGTGATCCGATGACGCGCTCAAGGTTGCGGACGCCCGCCTCGCGTGTATAGCGGCGGACGACTTCATAGAGCGCGTCTTCTTTAATCGTGAGCTGGCTCTTTTTCAAGCCGTGTTCTTTATATTGTTTCGGAATCAAGTGGCGTTTCGCGATCTCGACTTTTTCGAGCTCCGTGTAGCCGCCGATTTGAATGAGTTCCATCCGGTCGAGGAGCGGGGCCGGAATTTGCGAGACGTCGTTCGCCGTCGCGATGAACAGCACGTTCGACAAGTCGAACGGCTCCTCGATGTAATGGTCCGAGAACGAGACGTTCTGTTCCGGGTCGAGCACTTCGAGCATGGCCGAAGCCGGGTCACCCCGGAAGTCCGACGCCATCTTGTCGATCTCATCGAGCAAGAACACCGGGTTCTTACTTTCAGCTTGCTTCAAGCCACGGATGATCCGGCCTGGCATCGCGCCGATATACGTCCGGCGGTGACCGCGAATCTCGGCCTCGTCACGCACCCCGCCGAGCGAAACGCGGACGAAGTTACGTTCGAGCGCCGAAGCGATCGAGCGGGCGAGCGACGTCTTCCCGACCCCGGGAGGTCCGGAGAGACAAAGGATCGGTCCACGCAGCGAGTTCGTCAATTGACGGACCGCCAAGTATTCGAGGATTCGCTCTTTGACCGACTCGAGCCCGTAATGGTCGTCGTCGAGGACGCCGGCCGCATGTTTGACGTCCAATTTATCTTCGGTCTCAATTCCCCACGGCAGTGAGACGATCCAATCGAGGTAGTTGCGAATGACGGCGTACTCAGGTGACGTCGCCGGGACGACATTCAACCGCTCCGCTTCCCGCATGACGTTCTTCCGTGTCGTTTCCGGCAAGTCGAGCGCCTCGAGCTTCTCGAGGAGACGGTTCGGTTCCGACTCTTGCGACTGGTCCCCGAGTTCTTGTTGAATCGTCTTCATCTGTTCACGTAAGTAGTACTCTTTTTGAGCTTGTTCAATCGTCTTCTTCGTCCGTTCACGCAGTTCTTGTTCGAGCTCGATGATCTCGACTTCGTGCGTCATGATCTCGAGCAGTTCGAGCCCGCGTTTGACCGCGTCTGGTTCTTCAAGCATCGCTTGGCGAATGTCGACATCGACATCGAGTTTCGATGAGATGTAGTCGGTCAATGACTCGAGCCGCTCATACATCTCAAACCGACGACGCTCGTCCGGTGACAAGCCTTTGATCGTCCCGACGAGTTTGCCGAACTGTTCTTTCAAGAGCCGCACGAGTGCCGTCCGCTCGACTTCTTCCCCTTCAACGAGTTCGAGCGAGTCGACGTCAGCAAACCAGCCGTCTTTCGTCGCTTCGACGGCGTTGATTTTGACGCGTTCTTTCCCGACGAGGCGGACCCGTACCGTATCGTTCGACAGTTCGCTCATCTTGGCGATATGGACCCGCGTCCCGATCGCGTAAAGGTCTTCCGGTTCAGGTGATTCTTTGCCTGTCTCTTTTTGTGTGACGACAATCAAATCTGTCTCGTGTTCCTTTGCGGCAAGGAGTGCTCGTAATGAGAGCGGTCGCCCGACGTCGATCGTCACCCCGATCAGCGGATAAACGACAACTCCACGCAAAGGAAGAATTGGTAATTGTTCCATTACAACGCCTCCTGTGCAAAAAGGCCCAAAACTCGGTTGTGCCGAGTGTTTGAGCCTTTTTCGTTAAGAACTTTAAGCTGTTTCTTGGTTGTCCCCTGTCTGTTCGACAGTACCATCACGGAGAACATATTTCGGACCGGCAAGACCCGTAATCGTTTCGTCTGTAATGATGACTTTCTCGATATCGTCACGCGATGGGACGGTGAACATCACATCGAGCATCATTTCTTCGATAATCGAGCGGAGACCACGTGCACCTGTCTTACGTTTGATCGCAAGTTTGGCAATTTCAATCAACGACTCGTCTGTGAACGTGAGTTCGACATCGTCGAGTTCGAGCATCTTCACGTACTGACGGACGAGCGCGTTTTTCGGCTTCGTCAAGATTTCGACGAGCGCTGACTCGTCGAGTGTCATGAGCGTCGCCATGACCGGTAGACGTCCGATAAATTCAGGGATCAAGCCGAATTTTTGAAGGTCTTCCGGCAATGCGCGGGCGAGCAAGTCTTCTTGCGTCATCTCGCGATTTTCTTGTTCGTTCCCGAAGCCGATGACTTTCTTCCCGATGCGGCGTTTGACGACCGCTTCGATGCCGGCGAATGCGCCGCCGACGATGAAGAGAATGTTCGTCGTATCGATTTGGATGAACTCTTGATGCGGATGCTTCCGTCCACCTTGTGGCGGTACGCTCGCAGTCGTTCCTTCAAGAATCTTGAGCAAGGCTTGTTGGACCCCTTCACCAGACACGTCACGCGTGATCGATGGGTTTTCCGACTTGCGGGCAATCTTATCGATTTCATCGATATAGATAATCCCTTTTTCAGCCTTCTCGACATCGTAGTCAGCCGATTGGATCAGCTTGAGCAAGATGTTCTCGACGTCTTCCCCGACGTAACCGGCTTCCGTCAAGCTCGTCGCATCCGCGATTGCGAACGGGACGTTCAAGACGCGAGCCATCGTCTGAGCGAGAAGCGTTTTACCGCTACCAGTTGGTCCGATCATGACGATGTTCGACTTCGAAAGTTCGACATCATCAGAACGGCCACCGGCGTTGATGCGTTTATAGTGGTTATAGACAGCTACCGAAAGCGCACGTTTCGCCCGGTCTTGGCCGATGACATACTCGTCAAGGACGTTACGGATCTCTTGTGGTTTTGGAATGTCTTTGAATTCGACTTCTTCTTCGACACCGAGCTCTTCCTCAACGATTTCATTGCAAAGTTCAATACATTCGTCACAAATGTATACGCCAGGACCGGCGACTAGTTTACGGACTTGTTCTTGCGATTTCCCGCAAAACGAGCATTTAAGTTGTCCCTTTTCCTCGTTAAATTTGAACATTCGGTACACCCCTTCTGAATGAAAATGGATGTAAGTGCGATAAATCGCCTATTTGTATTTTCAGGTGCAAAGCACTCACGAAAAAACATTTACATCTCTGCGTTGCAATAATTGTAGCATGAACATATAGCGACATCAAAGATTAACACATACAAAGTGTCATTACAGAAAAAAGGACGACTGCGTGGCAGTCGCCCTCCTCTCATCTAATTACTTCGCTTTACCAGTTTCAACGAGGATGTCGATCGCCTTACGGAATTTGAGGTCACCTTTAAGTGTCTCGATTCCGCCTTGCGGTGCGAGCATCGTACGGAGTTGGTCCGGTGCGATGTTGTAGAGTTTAGACATTTCTTCGAGTTCTTTCTCAGCATCTTCATCAGTTACTTCGATCGCTTCTTTTTCAGCGATTGCTTTCAAGACGAGACGAGCTTTAACGCGCTCTTCAGCTTGCTCTTTCATCTCTTCACGCATAGCTTCTTCTGTTGTGCCAGTGAGTTCGAAGTACATGTTGAGGTCGATGCCTTGTGAAGATACACGAGTACCGAACTCTTGAACCATGCGGTCTACTTCTTGGTCGATGAGGATTGCAGGTACGTCGATTGTCGCGTTAGCAGTTGCTTGCTCAACGAGTTGGTCGCGCATCGTGCCATCAGCTTCTTGTTGCTTCGCAGCTTCTAAGCGCTCACGAATTTTCGCTTTCAACTCGTCGAGTGATGCTACTGACTCGTCGATGTCTTTTGCGAACTCGTCGTCGAGCTCAGGAACTTGCTTCGCTTTTACTTCGTGAAGTTTGACTTTGAACGTCGCTGGTTTACCCGCCAAGTTGTCAGCGTGGTACTCTTCAGGGAATGTTACTTCGATGTCTTTTTCTTCACCAGCAGTCATGCCTACCATTTGCTCTTCGAATCCAGGAATGAATTGACCTGAACCGATTTCAAGTGTGTAGTTTTCAGCCGTGCCACCTTCGAATTGCTCGCCTTCAGCGAAACCTGCGAAATCAAAGACAGCTGTATCGCCGTTTTCGACTGCGCCTTCTTTAACAGCAAGTTCTGCGCCTTGCTCTTTGAGGGCGTCAAGTTCTGCTGCGACTTCTTCGTCTGTGACGTTCGTTTCTACAGCATCGTACTCAAGACCTTTGTAGTCGCCGAGCTCAGCTTCTGGTTCAACCACGAATGTTACTTTGAAAGTAACCGGCTGACCTTTTTCGAGTGTGCCATCAACGTCGATGTTTTCGAGAGCCATTGGTTCGAAACCAGCTTCTTCGACTGCAGATTGGATTGTGTCACGGTAGAGGATATCAAGCGCATCTTGGAAGAGTGCTTCTTCTCCGTACATTTTGTTGAACATTGGACGTGGCAATTTCCCTTTACGGAAGCCAGGTACGTTCAAGTTTTTGACGACATCTTTAAATGCTGCGTCGACTGCTTTATTGAATGCTTCTGCAGGTGCTTCGTACGTGAGTACGCCTTGGCTACCTGATGTTTTTTCCCATTTTGCTGTCATGCTAAGTCCCTCCAACAAATTCGTTTATTCTTCTATACCGTACAAAAATGTACAACAATCAGTATTATAGCATAAATCCGGTGACTGCACACAAGGATTTAGTCTAGAAACGCTTGCGTGAAACGGATATCCGCCTCTAAAATTTCAGCCGCGAGCCCGTCTGTTCCTTCATCGTTCAGGATCGCTGCTTTCGCTCTCACGACGGCTGTTTCGATTTCAGATGCCTCACCCGGTGTGAACGGATAGTGCGTATACATGTAGTTCATGAGCAGTTGCGTCGCGATTTCGTCGCCTTTGACGGCCTTCTGCAAATCGTGGACCACATGCTCCCATTCGTCCATCTTCACCTGTGCCTCTGCCTGCGTCAGCCGATGATGCGTTTCGAGGTCGACCCATTCGATGACGGACAGTTCTTCGAACGCTTTTTCGAGCACGATCAGCTTCATCAATTTCGGGCGATCTTCAAGGAGCAGTCCCTTCAATACGTTGTCGAGTACGTCATCGATATTGAAATGGACGTGCTCGAGCAGTTCAATCTGTTCCCCGACACTGCCACGATGAACCGTCCGTTTCAGTTTGGCGATGGCCGCCGGAAACTCGGTCATCTTAAGTACTTGGAGCACTTGGTAAGCTTGGGTGTTCACTTGATCGGCCTTGTCTTGCCACTCTAAATATTGATGGATCCAGTGTGCCGCCTCGAAAGGTTGGTCACGCATGATGTAGTACTGGGCAATTTGAAGCCCGCCGGCTGCCGGTTCTTCTGCCTCATGAATCTGCGTCGTGACGAGTTCTTCGAGTTTTTCAAGCGTTTCCGGCTCTTCCGGACGCTCCATCAAACATTGAAAAATTTCCATGAAAATAAACTGATCGCCTTTGACGGCCGCGTACCAATCCCATAGGATCGGCTCGACCCGTTGCCGCTCCCCGGCCGCGTCCGCTTCTTGAATCATCTTCTGCAGCCGCGACCAGTTCCCTGGAAACGGGTACTCCCGCTCTTTTTCCATCTTCACACACCCTTTCTTCCATCCATCTCCATCTTCCTTAGGAATTGCTGCGTTGTCAATCAATACCCCGGAAAACGAAAAAAGAGACAACCTCCGTGGAGGCTATCTCTATTTTAAATGGAAGTGTCCCAAGAGGGATTCGAACCCCCGACCGACGCCTTAGCTTACCACCATGGCTTTCGCCACCAACGCATGTTGTTTGTAGTCTGGACTATATCTTCACCATTTCAGGTGCGACACGTGTAGTCTCTACGGAACCTCACGATAATCACAAGCGAACAATACATTCTGCTTTTGATTATTCTTCGGTGTTTCTACCCTCAAAGCAATTGATTTGTTGAATAGAGACGGGTCAAAATAGTAACAGGCATCTGTTTGAGGACAATAGACACAATAGACATCAATTTCTCGCTTATCTACGATGTTTGTCATTACTCCGTTTGCCGTACTATAAGATGAGCTGAATCTTACTTCTAACACACCTTTTGAATTTAACGCTCGATACTTAACTTGTACCCGTTTGAAAACATTGTCTTTATAGGCAACTAAATCAAACGAGGAATGTTCCGTAAGAGGAGTTAAAATCATATAACCTTTCTCACATAAATCTGCTTGAGCCTTTAAAACGCCTAAATCTCCTTTGTTCTTCGTGTGATGATACATAAGTATCACTACTCCTTCAGAAGAGATCGTAAGTTTCCTCGGTATTACCATCAGCATGATCTGTTAAGGCTTCACCGATATAGTGTCGTCCACTCTATAGGTTTCTGTTTCCCTATAAAGGCTCCTATTTGTCTTGAAGGGCGTTGCTCTATCCAGCTGAGCTATTGGGACATTGACAAGAAAACTATAATAGAAAAATGCTTTGCTGTCAATTGGTTCTTTCTGTTTTGTTCAAAGTTGTCCGGACAAGTCTAAATCTTCGACGTGCGTCCCGTCCTCCGACCGGTAAAACCGGACCGCTGCCTGACCGGCGTCAAGGTCGATCAACGCGTACGTCTTGTCCGAGCGTCCGCGCGGCATCCGGATCGAGCCAGGGTTCACGTAGAGCACACCGTCTTCGATGACGGCCCCGGCCACGTGCGAGTGGCCGTACAAGACGACGTTCGCCCCGATTTCCTCGGCCCGATAACGCAACCGGTTCAAATCGAACTTCACGTCATGGTGATGGCCGTGGACGATTAAAACCGTGCCTTCAGGCGTCTCTTCGACCCGTTCGAGCGGCAAGTCGCCCCCGAAGTCACAGTTCCCGCGGACGGTCCGATACGGCAGCAAGTGCTCGTCGACGAGCGCGAGCTGGGAGTCGCCGCAATGAAACGCGTCCTCAATCTCAGTTTCATGCCGAGTAAAGATAGTCGATAGTTCGTCTGTCAATCCGTGACTGTCACTGACTACGAGAAAACGCATACACCTCAACCTTTCATAAATGGAATGATTTCTGCCTCTAGTTTTCTTAACGCCTGACCGCGGTGACTGACCGCCGCCTTTTCGTCACGCTCGAGCTCTGCTGCCGTCTTATGGAGCGACGGGACGATAAAGAGCGGGTCGTAACCGAATCCATTTTCCCCGTGAGGCGCATAGCCGATCGTGCCTTCGATTGCCCCGCGCACCGTCAACGTCTCGCCTGTCGGTTTGGCGAGGCAGAGTGCGCAGACGAAGCGGGCCGAGCGGTCGTTCGCCCCGTTCAACTTCTCGAGCAGGAGCGCGTTGTTCGCCGCGTCCGACTTCTCAGGACCGGCGAAGCGGGCCGAATAGACACCTGGGGCACCGTCGAGCGCATCGACTTCAAGCCCCGAGTCGTCGGCGAGGACGGCGTGCCCAAAGTAACGGGCCGCCTCGGTCGCTTTCAGTTCGGCGTTCGCTTCGAACGTCGTGCCCGTCTCATCCGTTTCCGGTGCATCCGGATAGTCCAAGAGCGACTCGACTTCAAAGCCGAGCGGCGTGAGCATCCCTTCGATTTCAACCACTTTCCCTTTGTTGCGTGTCGCGACAATCAGTTTCATATCGTTTCCTCCATTTGTTCCCCGACATACCACCATGAGGCACCGAGCGCGTCTTCTGCTGCTTTGAACAGCGTCTCGATCCCACCTTGGGCCATCTGTAGCATCTCATTCATTTCTTGCAGCGTGAACGTCGCTTCTTCACCCGTGCCTTGCACTTCGACGAAGCGTCCGCTCGCCGTCATGACGACGTTCATGTCAACTTCGGCCGCCGCATCTTCTTCATAGTTCAAGTCGAGCAACAGCTCGTTCGTCCGACCGACCGAGATGGCGGCGACGCCTTCTTTGATCGGCGTGTCGCCGAGCTTGCCTTGACGGATGAGCGCGTCGACCGCGAGCACGAGCGCACAAAAACCCCCTGTGATCGACGCTGTCCGTGTGCCGCCATCTGCTTGGATGACGTCACAATCGATCCAGATCGTCCGTTCGCCGAGTCTGTTCAAATCGACAACCGAACGGAGTGAACGCGAAATCAACCGTTGAATCTCCATCGTCCGTCCTGTCTGCTTACCGCGAACGGATTCCCGGACGGTCCGGTTACCCGTCGCCCGTGGCAGCATCGCGTACTCCGCGTTTATCCAGCCCTGTTTCTTCCCGCGCAGGAAGTTCGGGACGCGTTCTTCGACCGTCGCCGTACAGATCACTTTCGTGTCCCCGATCGAGATCAAGACCGAGCCTTCGGCATGTTTGTTCACGTGCGGAATGATCTCAACGGTCCGCAGTTCATCATGTTGTCTTTCGTTACGCATCGACACCAGACACCTCTACTTTCTCCGCTTTCACGGGTTGGCCAAGCCACTCTGTCGCCAATCGGTTGAAGATGGCGACATCCCCGGTCGCATAAAACTGATGCGTCGGGACGGTATCCAAATCGTTCTCAAGTTCTTTAAAATCAAGGATCGCCGCCACTTCGAGCGCCGTCTCATCACCTGACGAAATCAAATGGACATCGGGTCCGACGACGTCTTGGATGACCGGCGCAAGCAACGGATAATGGGTGCACCCGAGGATGAGCGTGTCCATCTCCGAAGCTTGGAGCGGCAGGATCGTCTCGGCGACGATCGACCGGACGCGTTCGCCGCTCAGTTCGCCCGCTTCGACGAGCGGGACGAACGGCGGGCAAGCGAGCGAATAGACATCAATCTCGCCCGCGACGTGACGGAGCGCCGTCTCGTACGAATTGCTTTCGACCGTCATCTTCGTGCCGATAACACCGATATGTTTGTTGCGCGTGCCTTTGACGGCAGCCCGGGCGCCCGGGTCGATGACACCGATGACCGGGATGTTGAGGCGTTTGCGCGCTTCTTTCAAGACGACGGCCGTCGCCGTGTTGCAGGCGATGACGATCATCTTGACGTCTTTCTCTAATAGGAATTCAATCAATTCCCACGTATATGCTTCAATCTCATCGTGCGGGCGCGGCCCATACGGACAGCGCTCCGTGTCGCCGATATAGATGATTTCTTCTTTCGGCAGCTGGCGGATCAGTTCTTTGACCACGGTCAAACCGCCAACACCTGAATCGAGTACTCCAATCGCTCGTTTCATGAATATCACTTCCATTCCCATCTATCTTACCAAAAAAGCCGTATCCAAAAAAGAAACGGTGTCATGACAAACAAAAAAAGACGAGGTAGCCGATTGGCCGCCTCGTCCGTTGCCCGAATTACTGAGCAAGACCTTCGCTAGTGAGCATGTCAGAAAGCGTGTTAACCGCTTCTTCTGCATCGTCTCCTGCTGCAGTGATCTTGATTGTTGAATCTTTAGCGATTCCGAGTGAAAGTACACCCATGATCGACTTCAAGTTAACTGTCTTACCGTTGTACTCAAGGTTGATATCTGATTGGAACTTAGAAGCTGTGTTGACCAACTGAGTAGCTGGACGAGCGTGGATTCCTGAATCAGCAACGACTGTGAATGTTTTTTCCATGACGTGATAGTCTCCCTTCAAATCTGAATTCTGCAGGCGAACCGGCAGAAATTTTTGTTTGTGAACTCATTATCAAATGATAGCGGATTCGCAAAAATTCTGCAAGCGATTTTTATATTCTGGAGTCCATTCGGCCGGGCGACCGGCTTTTGACAAATGCACGAGGCTCGTACGGCCCGCGAACATGAGTTGATCTCCATCATATGCGCCGTAATGAATATCACATGAAGTGTTTCCGACCGTCAAGACATTGGCATACACTTTCAACAGTTGCCGCGGCATCACTTGTCGGACGTAATCGCACTGGGCGTCTGCCACGACGACGAAGCCGTCTTTCAAGGAAAATCCTGTCGCTTCGAGCAGCTCAATCCGCGCATCCTCAAAATAGATGAACGGGATCGTGTTATTCATATGGCCGTACGGGTCGCACTCCGAAAAGCGGACTTTGACGTCGAGCTCGATTCCTGACCTGACACGCGTTTCCCAACCGGGTTCCCGAAAATACTTTGGCATCGACAAACGTTACGCCTCGACCGCAGAACCGGTACGACCTTTGTCGCTGCCGAAGAACTGTTTGAACGAGTGAAGCGTCGTCTGACGGTTCATCGCGGCGATTGACGTCGTGAGCGGAATGCCTTTCGGACAAACTTCGACACAGTTTTGTGCGTTTCCGCACTGCATGATGCCCCCGTCTTCCATGAGCGCTTCGAGACGTTCTTCCGCGTGGAAAGCGCCGGTCGGATGCGAGTTGAAGAGACGGACTTGTGAGATCGCGGCCGGGCCGATGAAGCTCGACTTGTCGTTGACGTTCGGGCAAGCCTCGAGGCAGACACCGCACGTCATACATTTCGATAGTTCATACGCCCATTGACGTTTGTTCTCTGGCATCCGCGGCCCTGGACCGAGGTCGTACGTGCCATCGATTGGTACCCATGCCTTCACTTTTTTCAAAGCGTCGAACATGCGCTGACGGTCGACTTGAAGATCACGGATGACCGGGAACGTCTTCATCGGAGCAAGGCGGATCGGCTGCTCGAGTTTATCGACGAGCGCCGTACACGACTGGCGCGGCTTGCCGTTGATGATCATCGAACAAGCGCCGCACACTTCCTCGAGACAGTTCATATCCCAGTTGATCGGTGTCGTCTTGTTGCCTTCGGCGTTGACCGGGTTGCGGCGGATCTCCATGAGCGCCGAGATGACGTTCATGTTCGGACGATATGGGACCGAGAACTCTTCCGAGTAGGTCGCTTGATCCGGACCGTCCTGGCGTTCGATGATAAAACGAATATCTTTATGCTCAGACTGCATCGGCGTCGTCATTTCGTCTTCGCCCCTTTCTTCGAGTAATCCCGTTTACGTGGCGGGATTAACGAAACGTCGATCTCTTCAAACGAGATATCGACTTCCCCTTCGTTGTAACGTGCCATCGTCGTCTTCATGAACAACTCGTCATTCCGTTCCGGGAAGTCCGGTTTGTAATGAGCGCCACGGCTCTCGTCGCGTTTAAGGGCGCCGAGCGTGATGACGCGCGCGAGGTCGAGCATGTGGTCGAGTTGACGGATGAACGAGGCACCTTGGTTGCTCCAGCGCGCCGTATCGGTCGCTGAGATGTTGTTGAAGCGTTCGCGTAGCTCGCGTAGCTTCAAGTCTGTCGCTTCGAGCTTATCGTTGTAACGAACGACCGTGACGTTGTCAGTCATGAGTTCGCCGAGTTCCCGGTGAATCTGGTAGGCGTTCTCCGTACCTTCCATCGCGAGGATGTCATTGAACCGCTCGATTTCTTCACGTTCGTTGAAGTTGAAGAGCGCTTCTGGCACGCTCTCGGTCGCTTGGTCAAGACCGCGCATATAGTTGACCGCCGCAGGACCGGCCTCCATCCCGCCGTACACAGCAGACAAGAGTGAGTTCGCGCCGAGACGGTTCGCCCCGTGCATCGAATAGTCACACTCGCCGGCTGCGAACAGCCCTGGGATGTTCGTCATTTGATCGTAGTCGACCCATAGTCCGCCCATCGAATAGTGAACGGCCGGGAAGATCTTCATCGGTACTTTACGCGGATCGTCGCCGACGAACTTCTCATAAATTTCAAGAATACCGCCGAGCTTGATGTCGAGTTCTTTCGAATCTTTATGCGACAAATCGAGATAGACCATGTTCTCGCCGTTGACGCCGAGCTTTTGGTTGACGCAGACTTCGAAAATCTCACGTGTCGCGATATCACGCGGTACGAGGTTGCCGTAGTCCGGATACTTCTCTTCAAGGAAGTACCAAGGTTTTCCGTCTTTGTATGTCCAAACACGTCCGCCTTCTCCACGCGCCGACTCACTCATGAGCCGAAGCTTGTCGTCCCCTGGGATCGCCGTCGGGTGGATTTGGATGAACTCCCCGTTGGCGTAGACGGCACCTTGGCGGTAAACCGCTCCGGCCGCTTGCCCTGTGTTGATGACCGAGTTCGTCGATTTGCCGAAGATGACACCTGGGCCGCCTGTCGCGAGGATGACCGCATCCGATGGGAACGCTTTAATTTCCATCGAGCGTAAATCCTGACAGACCGCACCGCGGCAAATACCCGTTTCGTCGACGATGGCACGGAGAAACTCCCAGCCCTCATATTTCTCGACGAGACCTTGCGCCTCGAAGCGACGGACTTGTTCGTCTAGCGCGTACAAGAGCTGTTGCCCTGTCGTCGCGCCGGCGTAAGCCGTCCGATGATAGAGCGTGCCCCCGAAGCGGCGGAAGTCGAGCAGACCTTCCGGCGTCCGGTTGAACATGACGCCCATCCGGTCGAACATGTGGATGATTTTCGGTGCCGCTTCCGCCATCTTTTGGACTGGCAGTTGGTTGGCAAGGAAGTCCCCGCCGTAAACCGTGTCATCGAAGTGTTGCCAAGTAGAATCCCCTTCCCCTTTCGTGTTGACGGCTCCGTTGATACCACCTTGAGCACAAACTGAATGTGAACGCTTGACCGGTACAAGCGAGAATAGTTTAACCGGAACACCCATCTCTGCCGACTTGATTGTCGCCATGAGTCCAGCCAGACCGCCACCGATGACGATCAAACTTTGATTTGCCATATACATTTCCCCCTATTACAAGATGCCCGCGAACGTCAAGATTGAACGGATGCCGACAAAAGATAGTGCCAAGAACACAGCTCCAGAGACGTAGCTCATGAAGTGTTGTGAACGCGGCGACTGTGTGATTCCCCACGTGATGGCAAACGACCAGAGACCGTTCGCGAAGTGGAACGTAGCCGAGAGGATCCCGACTATGTAGAAGATGAGCATGAGCGGGTTGTCGACGATGTTTTGCATCATCTCCGCATTGACCTCGACGCCACGCAACTTCGCCAAGCGCGTTTCCCAAACGTGCCACGCGATGAAGATGACGAGGAATACACCCGTGAAGCGTTGAATCATGTACATCCAGTTCCGCGCGTACGAGTATCGGTTCGTGTTGACCGAACCGAGGAAGGCGTAATACACGCCGTACACACCATGGAAAATCATCGGCAAAGCAATGATTGTCACTTCAAGGAAGTACAAGTACGGTAAGCTCTCCATAAATTTTGCTGCCTTGTTGAACGACTCCACCCCATCGACGATATAGTAGTTGACCGACAAATGGACGATCAAAAACAGACCGATTGGAATGACCCCAAGTAGCGAATGGACTTTACGACTGAAATAGTCACGACGCGCTGCCATTCTAGTTCCCCCTTTTCACGAGCCCTTGGCTCGTTTTGTAAATAAAAGCGTTTTCAAATGTAAATATAGCTTTATGTCTCCTATTCTACTCTTGTGAAATTTGTATGACAAGATAACCTAGCCGATTTGTCCCACATTCTTTTAGAAAATACCCGGTGACCAAATCCAAATTGGTCGTTATAATAGTATAGAGAGATTGGAGTGATGGAAGAAAAATGGAAACGATGAGCCAACCCACTTTCGCGATCGAACTGCTTCGCGACTATGTGTTGACAGATTTGCTTGGAGACGATTACGCCCAAGTCATCTATTGGTCCGGGAAACGGGTCGCCCGCAAATTCCCGACGATGCCGAATGAAGAACTGACCGCGTTCTTTTCGGAAGCCGGTTGGGGGCAGTTGACGCTCGTGAAAGAAAAAGAGAGCAAGTTCGTGTTTGAACTCACTCCGCCGCCTGCGACCCAAGAGAAAGCGAACGGATATTACCAGCTCGAGGCTGGTTTTTTGGCCGAACAGATTGCCGGTCGTTTCCAATGCGTCGCCGAAGGCTATGCCGATCCGGGGCGTCAGACCGTCCACATCACCGTCCAGTTAGACCGAAAAGATACGTACGAATAAGAAGAGCCGATGCGACCGCATCGGCTCTTCTTCATATAGCTTGGAGTTTCCGGTGTGCAAATTCGCGGAACGCATCCAACTCGTTTGCGGAAAAGTAGATTTCACCACCCGCATAAGACACCGAAGCTTTCTTGAGTGTCTGGACATAATCTGACGGAAACTTCCTGTGGCTCGCCCAGTCGAGTGCTTCCTGTTTCGATAACACGAGGCGATCTGAGCAGTATGCCAAAACGCGGGTAAGATTGAGCACGCTATACACCGGCGTGTCATGAATCGAGTCGAGACAGTCGTTTGCATCGCACATAAGAGCGTCCATATAATCTGCTTCCTTGAAGCCGACAATCACATCCTTGAGCGCTTCGCCATAGAGGACGAGACCTCTTTCACATGTGACTCGCACATGAGCCGCCAAGTCTGGGTCGGTCATCCCTGATTGGAGCATCGCCACGCCCCGGTTCCGAAGCGCCGACTCGAAGCGCGTACGCCATCCTTCGCTATAGTGAAAATCGAATGGACTCGGATGTCGCCAGGCGGTCAAATCACGAACCGTGAGTACGCTCAGCTCGATTGGATATGGCTCGTTTGATGTCACGAGACAAAGACGCGTCAGTGCCAGCTTCTCCTCAGGAGACAGCGGACGGCTTGTGACAATCAAAAAATCAAGATCACTATGTTCCGGATGAAACCCTCCCATCGCGATGGACCCATGTAAATACAGGTGCTCAAGGGGAAATACGATCTTGTGCACGCGTTTAATGAATGCCGCGACGACAGGACGGGCGATTGCAGGAATCGCTTGCGACACACTCTCTCTCATTCGTCCGTCTCCTCGTGCACATGCTCGAGCACGATCTCGGCGAGCTTCTCAGGTAACCCCGCTTCTTTCAACTGTTCGAGCGAGGCGAGGCGGATCTGTTTCATCGACCCGAAATGACGGATCAGTTGCTGACGCCGCTTCGGTCCGACACCCGGGATATCGTCGAGTACCGACTGCGTCATCTTCTTCGTCCGCAAGCTGCGGTGGAACGTGATGGCGAAGCGGTGAACCTCGTCTTGCATCCGCTGGAGCAGATAGAACGCGCTTGACCGCGAGTTCAATTCGACGACATCGCCGCCTTCGCCGAACAGAAGCTGGCTCGTCCGGTGGCGGTCATCCTTCTTCAGCGAGCCGACCGGCAAATCGAGGCCGAACTCGTTCTGCAACACGTCAAGGGCGGCGTTTAACTGGCCGAGTCCCCCATCGATCAATAAAAGATCCGGCAGACGTTTCTCCTCGGTCAACAGCCGTCGGAAACGGCGGCGGACGACTTCACGCATCGTCTCGTAATCGTCCGGTCCTTGGACGGTCCGGATCTTGTACTTCCGGTATTCTTTTTTGAGCGGCTTGCCGTCCTCGAAGACGACGAGCGCCGAGACGGCGTCAGCCCCTTGGATGTTGGCGTTATCGATGATGTCGACGCGAGATAAGTTCGGGATGCCGATCGCCTCACCGAGCTCACGCATCGCGAGCAACGTCCGTTCTTCATCGCGCGCAAGCAGCTCGAACTTCTCGTTCAAGGCGATGCTCGCGTTCTTCGTCGCGAGCTCGAGCAACTGTCGTTTCGCCCCGCGTTTCGGTTGCATCACTTTCGTCCCGAGCGCCTCGTTCAATAGATCGATGCGGACGATCTCCGGGACGAGCACTTCTTTCGGCAACACGTTCTGCTCATAGAACTGGACGATGAAGCTCTCGAGTTCTTCTGACGGTTCCCCGTGGAGCGGGAACAGCGAGACGTCGCGTTCGATCAGCTTGCCGCCGCGCATATAGAACACTTGGACGCACATCCAGCCGCGGTCGAGCGTATAGCCGAAGACGTCGCGCGCCGTCGGGTCGGCCGTGATCATGTTCTGTTTGTTCATGATCGATTCGACGGCCCGGATCTGATCGCGGAGCTCGGCCGCCCGCTCGAACTGCATGTCCTCGGCCGCCCGGTGCATATCGACTTGGAGCTTGGCGAGCGTCTCGCTCGTCTCCCCGTTCAAGAAACGGCGAATCTCTTGGACGATCGACTTCTGCTCGTCGGTGTCGACCGCGAGTTCACACGGTCCGAGACATTGGCCGATGTGGTAGTACAGACAGAGCTTCCGTGGCATCGGCTGACATTTCCGGAGCGGATACAGCTTGTCGAGCAACCGTTTCGTCTCGTTGGCGGCGTAGGCGTTCGGGTAAGGGCCGAAGTAATGGCCCCCGTCCCGTTTCAGCTTCCGCGTCGTGAGCAGCCGCGGGTACGGCTCGTTCGTGACTTTAATATACGGATACGACTTGTCGTCTTTCAACCGGATGTTGTATTTCGGGTCATGCTTTTTAATGAGCGTCATCTCGAGCAAGAGCGCCTCGAGCTCGCTCGCCGTGACGATATATTCGAAGTCACGGATCTCGGCGACGAGACGCATCGTCTTAATGTCGTGTGCCCCGGTAAAGTACGAGCGGACGCGGTTCTTTAAGTTTTTCGCTTTCCCGACGTAGACGACCTCGCCATACTCGTTTTTATGCAAGTAACAGCCTGGGTCGTCCGGGAGCAGCGCCAATTTATGTTTAATGTGGTCAGTTTGACTCAAATTTTATCACCTCAGTTTAGCTTCCTCCAAGACGGGAAAAAATTGGTGTAGTCTCAGAGGGAGGGTTTTTGATGAAACGATATGACGTAATCATCATCGGCAGCGGTCCGGCAGCGAGCCAAGCCGCGAACATTTTACGCGACGCCGGTAAACGGATTGCCATCGTCGAGAATTGGACGTTCGGCGGGACGTGCCCACAACGCGGGTGCGATCCGAAAAAGATGCTCGCGGAAGGGGCGGAACTCATCGCCAAAGTCGAACGCATGAAACCGCTCGGCGTCAAAGGAGACATCACGCTCGACTGGCACGCCTTCAAGCGCCGTGTCGATGAATACCGCTTCGCCATCCCGACGACGAAGATGCACAAGTGGAAAGAAGATGACATCGACTTATACGAGGGCGAGCCCCACTTTATTGATGAAGACTCGATCGTCATCGAAGGCCATGAGATCTCGGCGCATCAGTTTTTGATCGCGACCGGCCAAATCCCGCGCCCGCTCGACATCCCGGGCGGAGGCGGCGCCATCACGAGCGACGACGTGTTCGACCTCGAGGACGTGCCCGAGCGGATCACCATCGTCGGTGCCGGATATATCGCGTTCGAGTTCGCGCACATTCTCCGCCGGTTCGGCAGCGCTGTCACGCTCCTCATCCGGTCGCGGGCGCTTAAACAGTTCGACCGAAAAATTGTGAAGCGGCTCATCGATGAGACGGTCCACATCGGCGTCGACGTCCGGTTCGGGCTCGAGCCCGTCAAGCTCGACGGGAACATCTTGACATTATCAGATGACTCTACCCTAGAAGGACTCGTCCTTAACGCCACGGGGCGTATCCCGAGCATCGAGCGGCTGCGGTTGGATGCGGCCGGCATCGAGGCGGACAAGGACGGGATCACCGTCAACGACTATTTACAGACGACGAATGCAAACGTCTATGCGGCCGGCGACGTCGCCAAAAGCCCGAACCCGGCGCTGACCCCGTTTGCCGGGCAAGAAGGACGGATCGCCGCCCTTAACCTGTTGCGGAACAACACACGTCCGTTGCCGGAGCGTCCGGCCCCGACGGTCGTGTTCACGACGCCGCCAATCGCCAAAGTCGGTCTGACGGTCGACGAGGCGAAATCGCTCGGGATCGACTATGAATGCAGGGATAATGACATATCCCACTTTCTTACGTATGAACGGGTCAATGACGCGACCGCCTTCTCGCGCGTCTTGCTCAGCAAAGACGGCCACGTCATCGGCGCTCACTTGATCGGGCAACACGCGCCCGAGCTTATCAACTTGTTCTCGTTCATTATACAAAACAATATCAGCCATCAACACGTTAAGCACTTAGAGTTCGCCTATCCGACGTCCGCCTCTGATTTGACGCACTTGATGTAAAAAAAAGGCTCTTCCATGTCGTATGGAAGAGCCTTTCGTCATTCGATCCCTTTTTCTTTATCTTCTTTGAGCGCGTCCTGTAACGACTTCTCCCAGAGCGGGACGCCTTTAGCGTGAGCCGCCCGGGCGAGCAAGTGTCCGCCGACAGGTGCGGTCAACAAGACGAAGAACAAACCGAGCAAGAGACGTGCGTCGAAGATACGTTGGTCGACCCAGACGTGGAGCACCGCCGCGAACAAGACGAACATGACGCCGAGCGTCGCCGACTTCGATGCCGCGTGCGTCCGCGAATAGACGTCCGGCAAACGGATGAGGCCGATCGCCGCAACGACCGTGAAGAACACTCCGATGATCGTGAAAACGCCGGTCAATATATCAAAGATCGTTGTCGCGGTCATGATGAATGATCTCCCCTCTCTCTAAGAATTTCGAGAACGCCACCGTACCGATGAAGGCGAGGATGCTGAGCAAAAGAATAACCTCGAAGAATATCGTCGTGTCGAGCAAGATCGACAACAGCGCGACGACCGAGATCAACGCGATCCCGATCGAATCGAGCGCGATGACACGGTCAGCCGTCGTCGGCCCTTTGATGACCCGATACAACATGCCGAGCATGGCAAGCAAGAGAATGGCGAGCGCAATGTAAATTAAAATATCTAATATGCTCATTCCGTCGCCTCCTTAATGGTTGATTCAAAGTTATTGTAGATGTCGCGTTTGAGCGCCTCTTTATCCGGCATGTTGAGCGCGTGGATATAAAGTATTTTATTATCTTTCGAGACTTGGACGACGAGCGTCCCTGGGGTGAGCGAGATCAGCATCGACAACAGGCTGATTTTCCAACCCGTGCGCAGTGACGTTTCATATCGGAAGATACCAGGTTGAATCTTCAATTTCGGGCTCAAGACGAGACGTAACACCTCGAAGTTCGCCATGACGAGCTCACGTGCGAAAATCAAGAACAGCTTGAACAGCTTGATCACACGTGTGAAGTAAAAGCCCGTACCTTCAGATTTGAAGAACCGCCGCATCATAAAGATGACGAGCAGTCCGAGCAAGTAACCGATGAGAAACCCGCTCGTCGTGAACGTACCGGAGAAGAACATCCAGATGAACGCCAAGAAAAAGTTGATGAGTAGTTGGTAAGCCATGTCTAAATCACTCCTTAATCACGGCATCGATGTAGATTTCCGGTTCGACGAGCGGTTCGATTGCCTGGGTAATGAACGGATGCATCGCCTCGGCCCCGAATCCGTACGCGACGGCCACTGCGACGAGTAACAACGTCGGCACGATGAGTCGGTTCGTATACGGGACGAGCGGACCGTCATAGACGCGTCTCTCTTCTCCCCAGAACCCATAGAGGAAAATCTTAATGACCGAGAACAAGACGAACAAGCTCGACAGCAAGATGAGCAGCGGGCCGAACAAGTCGCCGTCGGCCACCCCGCCTTGAACGATCAACAATTTACCGAAGAAGCCACTGAGCGGCGGAATGCCGGCGAGTGACAACGCGGCGATGAAGAACGTCCATCCGAACAGCGGGAACCGGGTGATCAATCCACCCATGTCGCGAAGTTGACCGGAACCGGTGATCCCGATCATCATCCCGACAAGCATGAACAAGGCGGCCTTGATGAGCATGTCGTGAATCAAATAGTAGAGCGCCCCTTCAAGCGACGTCTGCGTATTGAGGGCGATCCCGTAAAGGATGACGCCGACCGCGATCATGATGTTGTAGATGATGATCAACTTCACATCGTTATAGGCGATCGCCCCGGTCATCCCGATGACGATCGTCAGCACGGCGAGCACGATCAAGAACGTCTGCATGAACGACCCCGTGTCGAACAAGAGCGTGTACGTCCGTAAGATCGAATAGACGCCGACTTTCGTGAGCAAGGCACCGAACATGGCGAGGATCGGCGTCGGGGCAACGACGTACGATCCAGGCAGCCAGTAGTGCAACGGGACAAGCGCCCCTTTCATACCGAAGACGATGACGAACAAGACACCGATGACGGTGATGACGTTTTGATTTTCGACGAGCGGGATCTTCTGGGCCAAGTCAGCGAGACTGAGCGTCCCGACGACGCCGTAAAGAAGTGCGACGGCCATGACGAACAGCGCCGACGCGATGACGTTCACGAGCAAGTATTTGATCGACTCGCGCAACTGGACGCCTTTCCCACCGAGTACGATCAAGACGTACGAAGAGATGAGGAAGACTTCAAAGAAGACGAACAAGTTGAAAATATCGCCCGTCGTGAAGGCGCCGTTGACACCGACGAGTAAAAATAACATCGCGACGTACACGTAGTTCGATTCATAAGCGTCCGAGAAATAATGCGTCGCAAACCAGACGATGAAGAACACGATCAACGTCGATGTTGTGACGAGAAGCGCCGACAACATATCCGAGACGAGCGTGATTCCGAACGGTGCGGGCCAATTCCCGAGGTTGACGGTCAAGATACCGTCTTGCGATACGGTGAAGACGAGCAACACCGATACCGCGAACGTGACAAGTAAAGCCCCGAGTGCCATCACACGTTGTAGGCGTACCTGTTTCGGTGCGAACATCAGGATGACGGCTGCAAGTGCAGGGATGACAATCGGAAAGATCGGTAAGTTAATCATTCGATTCCGTTCCTTTCATTTCCTCAATATTATCCGTGGTCAACTCCTGGTACGCCCGATAAGCGAGTACCAAGAAGAACGCCGTCACACCGAAGCTGATGACGATCGCCGTCAAGACGAGCGCTTGCGGCAGCGGGTCGGTATATTCCGTGACCCCGTCGACGAGGACAGGTGCCGCTCCCGTCTTCAGTCCACCCATCGTCAAGACGAGCAAGTGGGCTGCGTGACTGAGCAGGCCGGTACCGATAATGATGCGCAACAAACTCTTTGAGAGAATCATGTAGACCGCGCTCATCGTCAGTACCCCGATGATGATGCTAACGAAGATTTCCATTATTCACTCTCTCCAATCGTTTGAATGATCGTCATCGTCACACCGATGACCACAAGGTAGACGCCTAAGTCAAAGGCGATGGCCGTGTGAAGCGTCTGTTCACCAAGGAGCGGCAAATCGAACTTGTCATAAGCGTGTGTCAGGAACGGACGATTCCAAAAGATGCTGTGGAGCGATGTTAGCATCGCAATGACAAGACCGAGTGCCGTCATGATCCGATAGTCGAACGGTAAGACGTTCGCAAGCGTCTTCGAGTCGAACGCGAGCAGTAACAACACGAGAGCAGCAGCCGTCATCAATCCACCGACAAACCCGCCGCCTGGCGAATAGTGCCCGGCGAAGAATAGGTTGATTGAAAACATGATGATGATGAAGAAGATGATCACCGCGGCCGTCTGTAAGATGACGTCATTCACTTGATCATTTTTCCGATTCATGTTCATGTGCTCCTTTCGTGCGTTCTGTCGTTCTAAATTTAATCATCGTATAGATCCCGATTGCCGCAACGGCGAGGACGACGATCTCGAACAGCGTATCAAAGCCCCGGAAGTCGACAAGGACGACGTTGACCATGTTCTTCCCGGCTGCTAAGTCGTAGACGTTCTCTTTATAATACTCAGAGATCGAAGACACCGACCGGTTCGACAGTGCCATGAAGCTGAGCAACATGACCGTCACCCCGACGATGACCGACACGATCGCGTTCTCCACTTTAAATTTGACGCGAACTTCTTTTCTGCTGATCTCCGGCATGTGATAGAACACGAGCAAGAACAAGGCGACCGATACCGTCTCGATGACGAGCTGCGTCAAAGCGAGATCCGGCGCTCCGAAGAACACGAAGAACAAGGCGACCGAATAGCCGATGACCCCGAGCAAGATGATCGATGGCAGGCGTGAACCCATGAACAGAATCGCGAGCGCCGCCAAAATGATGACCGCCCCGAGCACATATTCATACGGCGCGACAGCCTCCATCTCGCCGAACGAGAAGTTGAACAAGTCGAACCAGTACATCGAGAACAACAGCATCCCAGATAAGAACAGGAAGATGTAGATCAAGTAGGACCGGATGAAGCCGGTCATGTAGTTGTCTTTAAAGCGATAAGCCGCTTTGTTCGACCAGACGAGCGACCCGTCGTACATGCCGTTCAGCGTCAGCCGGTTCGGGATATGGTTGTAGATCCCCATCCACTTGTTGATCATGAAGAACATGAGCGTCCCGAGGGCGATAATCCCGAGCGTCATAAATAGCTCTGGAGTCGGTCCGTGCCAGAAGTAGATGTCGACTTTGACCTCTTGCCCGCTCGCGACGAGCGTCGGATAGATCGACTCGACGGCAGGCTTGATGAGCGAGTTCGACAACACGTTCGGAACGAAGCCGAGGACGACGACGAGGATGGCTAAAATGGCCGGCGGGATGAGCATCCCGATTGGTGCCTCGTGCGGCTGTTTCGGCAATTCGTCGAACTTGGCTTTCCCCATGAACGTCCGTGTAAAGATGATCAAGCTATAGATGAACGTGAACACGCTCGCGATGAACGCGACGACAGGGATCAAGATCCCGATCGTGTCGAGCGCGAAGAAGTCCATCGAGAACACTTTCGTCGTCGCCTTCAAGAACATCTCTTTACTGAGGAAGCCGTTGAATGGCGGTAACCCTGCCATCGACAACGAGCCGATGACGGCGATTGTGAACGTGATCGGCATGACGGTCATGAGACCGCCGAGCTTACGGATGTCACGTGTGCCCGTCTCGTGGTCGACGATCCCGACCATCATGAACAACGATCCTTTGAACGTGGCGTGGTTGATCAAGTGGAAGATGGCCGCGATCGTCGCGACCATGAAGATGTTGTCGTCGATCCCGTCGTAATGAAGCGCCGCGGCGCCAAGGCCGAGCAGCGACATGATGAGACCGAGCTGACTGACCGTCGAGAACGCGAGTATCCCTTTCAAGTCCGTCTGTTTGACGGCGTTGAAGGCTCCCCAGAACAACGTGAACGTCCCGACCGAGACGATGATCCATAGCCAGAGCGATGATTCTTGGAACACCGGACTCATCCGGGCGACCAAGTAGAGCCCGGCCTTGACCATCGTCGCCGAGTGCAAGTACGCACTGACCGGGGTCGGTGCTTCCATCGCGTCCGGCAACCAGATGTGGAACGGGAATTGCGCCGACTTCGTGAACGCCCCAAGCAAAATCAAAATCATGGCGGCGACGAAGAACGGACTTTCGGCGATAAGCGCCTGATTTGCGACCATGTCGCGGATGCTGAACGATCCGACGATCGACTCCAAGATGACGATCCCGCCGAGCATTGACAGACCACCGAACACGGTGATCAGCATCGACTTGCGTGCCCCGTAGCGAGAGCGTTCTTTCTCATACCAATACCCGATCAACAGGAACGACGAAATCGATGTGAGTTCCCAGAACATGTACATGACGACCATGTTATCCGAGAGGACGACACCGAGCATCGCACCCATGAAGAGAAGCAGGTACACATAAAAGTGACCGAGCGACTCTTTATCTTTGTTCAAGTAGTAAATCGAATACAGGACGACGAGCGCCCCGATCCCTGTAATAAGGAGGGCAAACAGTAGTCCAAGCCCGTCCACGTAAGCGGTAAAGTTGATCCCGAGCGACGGCATCCACTCGACCGTTTCGCTCACGACGTCTCCCGCACTCGTGATTCCGATGAAGCGGAAGAAGTAGACGAACAGGAGCACCGGGACGACCAGTACGAACCAGCCCGTATGGATCCGTTTCAACGCCCGAAACAAAAACGGGATGAACGGTGCCGCGAGGAGCGGCAACAAGATAGCTAAATGTAACACCGACAAGAAAATTCCTCCTTCGAACAGAGTCTTACAACGATGACATCAAATATTAAGTTCATTTGACGCCATCACGTCTTCCTCATGAGTATAGCTTAAATTTTCAGGCTGTTTCCATGATAAAAGCTTCTCGCTTTTCTAGCCATGGTTAAAAAAAACTGAACTGTTAAATATGAAGGGAGTCGACAAAAAACGACTAAAAAAAATTGGGTTTGGATTGCATATGTAAGCTCTCTCAAACGTGTTGCCGCTCCCGAATCGATGGTAAACCTTAACCTATCTTATTCTTTGCTCGCTCACTAAACTCCTTGTTCCCTAACGAAGCCAACAAAAAACAGCCGATCGGTCTCCCGATCGGCTGTACGTTTATTATTTTGCTGACGCGATAAACTCTTTAAGCGCTTCTTTTGGTTGGAAGCCCATTGTTTTCGAGACAGGTTGTCCGTCTTTGAACATCATGAGTGTCGGGATGCTTTGGATTTGGAAAGCGCCCGCTACTTCTGGGTTCTCGTCAACGTCGAGTTTAACGATTTGGACTTGGTCGCCCATCTCTTGATCGAGTTCTTCAAGAACCGGTGCGATCATGCGGCACGGTCCACACCATGCTGCCCAAAAATCGACGAGGACGACGCCCTCTTTCACTTCTTGTTCGAACGTTTGAGTCGTTGCGTGTTTAATAGCCATTTGGTAAATACCTCCCCAGTAAGATGAGACAGTTCAATTAAGAACTCTCTTGCATTTCATGTTCAGAGTATACCACGGAGGGTAACTTTCCCCAAACGTTATGCCCATCAGCTATTGACGAGGTGTTTTCGGAACTCTTCAGTCAAGAGCGGCACGACGTCGAACAAGTCGCCGACGATGCCGTAGTCGGCTACGCTGAAGATGCTCGCTTCCGGGTCCTTGTTGATGGCGACGATGACTTTTGCGTTGCTCATCCCGGCCAAGTGTTGGATTGCCCCGGAGATTCCGCAGGCGATATACAAGTCCGGCGTGACGACTTTACCCGTCTGACCGATTTGGAGTGCGTAGTCGCAGTAGTCCGCGTCACATGCTCCACGTGAAGCACCGACAGCGCCACCGAGCAGTTCAGCGAGCTCTTCGAGCGGTTTAAAACCGTCCTCGCTCTTGACGCCGCGTCCTCCGGCGACGATGACTTTCGCTTCCGCGAGATCGACTTTTCCGGTCGCCTTACGGACGACTTCTTTGACGATCATGGCGAGATCTTTCAATTCGACGGCCGGCGTCTCGACCGACACGCTCGCCCCCGCTTGACGTGGAAGTGCGTCGATGTTGTTCGGACGAATCGTGAAGAACATGACCGAATCTTTGAACTTCACTTTCTCGAACGCTTTACCCGAGTAGATCGGACGGACGAACTCGGCGTCTCGTCCCGAGCCTTCGATCGAGACGACGTCACTGATGAGGCCGGCGTCAAGACGGGCCGCGAGTTTCGGTGCGATGTCTTTTCCGAGTGCTGTGTGGCCGAGGACAATCATATCCGGTCCTTCTTGGTCGATGATTTGGCGGAGTACTTGGCCGTAACCGTCCGGCGTGTAATGTTTGAGTCGCTCGTCTTCGATGACGAGGACGCGCGCTGCGCCGTGCTCCCCGAGTTCAGTCGCGAGTGCTTTGACGTTATCCCCAATGACGACCGCCGTCACGTCGTCCGTCAGTTGCTTCGCCGCGGCGATCGCTTCAAATGATACGTTCCGTAACGCGCCTTCGCGCGCTTCTGCGAGTACTAAAGCTTTCATATGTGATGTCCCCCTTAAATGACTTTGGCTTCCGTGCGAAGTAGTTGAACGAGCTCGCTCACTTGTGTCGACGTGTCCCCTTCAAGAATACGTCCCGCTTTCTTCTCTTCCGGCAAGAACCGTTTGATCGTCTCGATCTTCGCGCCGATCTCGTCTTCGTCGAGGTCGATGTCTGAGAGATCGAGTTCTTCGAGCGGCTTCTTCTTCGCTTTCATGATACCGGGAAGGCTCGGATAGCGCGGTTCGTTCAAGCCTTGTTGCGCCGTCACGAGGAGCGGCAGGTTGACTTCAATCACTTCCGTGTCCCCCTCGACGTCACGCGTGACCGTCGCCGTCGTGCCGTTGATGTCGAGCTTCGTGATCGTCGTCACGTAGTTCATGTCGAGCAGCTCGGCGACGCGCGGCGCCACTTGTCCGCTACCGCCGTCGATGGCGACGTTACCGGCGAAGATGAGGTCTGGTGCTTGGTCTTTCAAATATGCGGCGAGCACTTTCGAGATTGTCACGTGATCTGCGTCCTCGACGTCATCCTCGATCGAGATGCGGACCGCTCTGTCCACACCCATCGCGAGCGCTGTCCGTAGTTCTTTGTCCGCGTCGTCCGGTCCGACCGTCACGACCGTGACTTCTCCCCCGAGATCGTCACGCTTGCGGATCGCTTCCTCGACCGCATACTCGTCATATGGGTTGATGATGAACTCGGCACCGTCTTCTTGGATCTCCCCGTTCTCAAGTTGGATCGCTTCCTCTGTATCGAACGTACGTTTTAGCAACACAAAAATATTCATGTCAGTTCCCCCTTCAGGTTGTTCGTCCCATCATTCATGAATCAGCATTCATTTTTTGAGCTAACGAGAGGGCTTACGGTTAAGCAAGCCCTTTTTTTAACATATGGTGTACTTTCGGTAACGTCGACATTAAGTCGTACTTGAAGCCGCTCGCCATCCAACTCGTGACCACTTCATCGATCGTGCCGAAAATCATTTGTCGCGCCAGCCGGTAGTCGAGGTCCTGGTCAAACTCCCCGGTCTCGATGCCGTGCTTGACGACCGCATCGATCAAGTTCAAATACGGCTTCAACACTTCACTGATCTTTTGGCGGAGCGCCAAGTTCGACTGTCTGAGCTCGATTTGCGTCACGACGGCGAGGTCGTAGTCGACCGACAGCTGCTTGAGATGCGACTCGATCAACTGGTACAGCTTGTCGCCTGCCGTCGTCTCCTGCTCGATCTGTTGCTTCGAGTAGTCAATGAACAGGCCCATCTTCGTCTGGAACAGCTCGATCAATAGATGCTCCTTGTTTTTGAAGTACAAATAAATCGTTCCGTCCGCGACACCAGCTTCTTTGGCGATGGCTGTCACCTTTGCACCGTGATAACCATGGTCCGCGATCACTTTTACTGCCGCATCGATAATGCGGTCACTTTTTGATACATTCTTTTTCATAGACACCCATGCTCCTTATTGCTGCAGAAAAATGAATGATGGTTCATTCATTTATTATTCTATCATGTCAAAGAGAGGTGTCAACTGCTTTGTTTCACTTGTTTCGCCTTCTCTTCGTCGACGAGGACGCGGCGCAGGATCTTACCAACGAACGTCTTCGGCAACTCGTCACGGAATTCATACAGCTTTGGTACTTTATACGCCGCGAGCTTCTCACGGCAATGCTTGTCGAGCTCGTCTTCGGTCACATTCACCCCGTCCCGCGTGACGATGAACGCTTTGACCGTCTCACCGCGGTACGGGTCCGGGACACCGATACAGACTGCTTCCTTGACGGCCGGATGTTCGTACAGCACTTCTTCGATCTCGCGCGGGTAGACGTTGAAGCCACCGGCGATGATCATGTCTTTCTTCCGGTCGACGATGTAGAAGAACCCGTCCTCGCCCATATAGCCGAGGTCACCGGTCGCGAGCCATCCATCTTTCAAGACGGCCGCCGTCTCTTCTGGTTTTTGCCAGTAGCCTTTCATGACTTGCGGTCCATTCAGGAACACTTCGCCGATCTCACCGACTTCGGCCAATGTCTCGCCGTCTGCCTTTACAATTTTAGCAGAAGTATCGGATAACGGCACCCCAATCGAGCCGACAATGCGCTTATCCCACAAGAAGTTAGCGTGCGTCACCGGTGACGTCTCGGACAACCCGTATCCTTCGACGATGCGCCCGCCCGTCACGTCTTCGAACTGTTCTTGCACTTCGACCGGGAGTGGTGCCGATCCTGAGATACATGCCTCGATCGACGACAAGTCATACTTTTTCAGTTTCGGGTCGTTCAAGATGCCGACATACATCGTCGGGGCTCCTGGGAAGAAGTGTGGTTTCTTCTTGTTGATCGTCTTCAAGACGTCGGTGACGTCAAAGCGCGGCACGAGGATGAGTTCATACCCGTTCGCCACCCCGAAGTTGAGGCAGCATGTCATGCCGTAGACGTGGAAGAACGGGACGACGCTCAAGACGCGCTTCTCATCACCGCGGTTATATTTATAGAAGAAGTTCGAAATTTGGTCGACGTTCGCCGTCAAGTTGAAATGCGTCAACATGACGCCTTTCGGCAGCCCGGTCGTCCCGCCCGTGTATTGGAGCACGGCGACGTCTTGTTTCGGGTCGATCTCGATCGGCTTGACCGGTCCAAAGTTTTTGAAGTCCTTGAACGCGACCGAACCCGTCGTATCGATGACGATATTGTGCTCACGTTTCACTTTGATCGGGTACAGCTTATTTTTCGGGAATGGCAGGTAGTCGGCGATACTCGTCGTAATGATCGTTTGAATGTCCGTCTTCTCCTTCACGCGGAGCGACTTCGGATAGAGGAGGTCGAGCGTGATGACGATCTTCGCGCCGGAATCGGTGATCAAGTTTTCAAGCTCGTACTCGGTGTAGAGCGGGTTCGTTTGGACGACGGTCCCACCGGCATACAGGACGGCGTAGAACGAGATGACGTACTGTGGGCAGTTCGGGAGCATCAGGCTGACCCGGTCCCCTTTTTGCAACCCTCTCGACTGCAACATCGTCGCCAAACGGTGGGCCGCATCATCGATTTGGGCAAACGTCAAATCCTTGCCGATAAACGAGACGGCGGTCCGGTCCGGAAAATCTTTAGCGGCGCGGCTGAGTGCCTCATAGAGTGGCTTCACCTCGTAGTCGATCGTTTCAGGCATGTCAGCTGGATAATCTTGTAACCACGGTTTTTCCATTGATTCTCCTCCTTATAATGAATAGTCATTCAGTTAATTCCATTATAATGCTAAGAAAACGCTTTCATCTACCCTTTACCCGATAATTTTCAGAAAATATCGAAAAAAAGTGCATGGATTTAAAAATCCATACACTTTAGACGCGTCTGAAGTACGCTTCAGTTTGCTCTTCATTCCCAATTTTTTCATCCAAGCGGGCCATTAACTCTTCTTCTTTCTCGATCGTCGAGAAGTCGATCCCGAGCCACGCCTCCATCTCGGGGCGAGAGAACGCGTACGTCCGGTTCGGGAACGCGAAACGGACGATCTCCGTATTTTGTACGAGCGTGAAATACGTCGCCGCGTTACGGATGGCAAGCCGCTCCTGCTCGATGCGCTCAATCTCCGGATCATGATAACGGACGGTCAAGCCATAGGGACGTTTTTTCGTCTGCAGCTCGATCGACTTATAACAGTCGTGCATCGGCAACGTCTTGGCGATGCCGACGACGGCGTTGATATCGCCGACGTATGTGCCCTCGTATTGAAAGGCACTCGGGTGCCGCTTCGAGGGATCACTACACCCAGAAAGTACAAACAGTAATGCGACGAGCACCAGACCGAACCGTTTCATGATACGTCCTCCTTAAGATTTGAGTTGCAGGTTGAAGCGGTAGAGCAGGCGTTTGGCGAGCAAGTGGGCGAGGAAGCCGCCGATCAAGAAGCCGATGACGTAAAGGATGCTGTTCGTCGAATACGCGATATTCGCTAAGATAATCCCACCAAGCATGGCGAAACAAAGCACCATCATCAGGTGAACGAACCAGAGCCAGTTCGAGAACATGAAGAAGCGGCCGTTGTTCTCTTGCGGGGCCCGGTTGAATGTAAGGAGTCCGAATCCAAACGATAGGACAATAAAAGCAAGTACGCTTAATGGAGCAACGGCTAGGAACTCTTGCCACACGCTGTTGTCTGTATATAAGTTATACGTGTCGACGTTAATTACATTCGCAAGCGGTGAAATCACGCGCAAGAACACACTTTCAATCGCACGTTCGAATACACTATATACGCGCTCTGTATTTTGAGTGAACGATATGACCGATCCTTGAATCAGCAATAAGATGCCGACAGGGAACAATAGTGCGACGACCGACCAGAGCACTTGCGAGATTGCCTCCCCGCCAAACGAACCCATCCATAACGCCAACGAGAAAACAGCAATTCCGGTCAATAGCATAAAACCAACGAGCGCTGCGACTTTCAACGAATGTCCTTCAATTAAGAACGAATAGCGTGACGCATGGATCATCCAAAGCATGAGCGGTCCACCAAGGAGTGTCGAGACGACGATGCCGCTCGTCCCAATCAACCATTTCGATATGTACAACTGGTTCCGGTTGAACGGGAGGGACATCGCAAAGTCAGACATTTGGCTGTTGCGTTCACTGCCAATCAAGACAGACGCCATCAAGAAGCCGAAGATGATATAGAGAAAGATGACTCCACCATACGGGATGAGTGTCTGTAAATCGCCAATCCAGTAACTAGATTGCGGGTTGAACAACTCTTCAACTGATGCGTTCGACGCATCACCATTAAACCACTCAGCATACTCGTCCGGATTCATTTGAATGTCCTGAACTTGTTCATCGAACGACTGCATTTGTGTCCACACCGGGAGCGTGTACGCGACAATCCCAAGGAAGACGAGCAAAATCCATAACAACGACACTTGTTTCCAATCTTTTTTCAACAACACGTTAAATGACACTTGCCTCACCTCCTAATTGGACCCGGAAAATGTCTTCGAGCGACATCGGGATCTCTTCGACGAGCATCGGGTCGTGGGCGTCGACGAACGTGTCGAGCTCTTGCGTCCGTTCTTTCGCCATGAACAAGACGACGCGTCCCGTCACGTTGATGATTTCGATATCTTTTCGTTCGAGCAGTTCGACGGGTACTTGGTCGTTGAAGACGACTTGCAGCTTGACGCTCGACTCACGAGCCTCTTCAAGCGACATGATCGCTTTGACCCGTCCCTTCTCGATCATGATGATGCGGTCGGCGATCCGTTCGAGCTCGTGCAGCTGGTGGCTCGAGACGATGATTGAGCAGTTGCGTGCCTCGACTTGGGCGATCATCAGTTTCAAGACGTCGGCCTTGGCGACGACATCGAGTCCATCGGTCGGTTCGTCAAGCAGGTAATAGCTCGCTTTGACGGCGAAGGCGAGCGACAGCGTCACCATCGCCTTCTGCCCTTTAGACAACTGACGGATCTTTTTATTACCGATGTTGTAGCGCGTGAGCGTCTCGGTGAACGCCGCCCGGTCGAACGACGGATAGATCGAGGCGTATAAATCCATCGCCTCGTTGACGGTGTAATGTTTGAGCGCGTCGGCTGAATCCGGAACGAAAATGACGTCCCGCTTCAATTCAGCTTTCTCAAAAATGCTCGATGGCCCGTAGCGGACGTCCCCGGTGTCCGGTCGGATGATGCCGACCATCGTCCGGAGGAGTGTCGTCTTGCCGGCCCCGTTACGACCGACGAGGGCGATGATCTCTCCTGGTCTGACCGAGAAGTCGATCGCATCGAGCACGGTCTGGCGGTCGATTCTCTTACTCAGTTGCTGTACTGTCAGCATGGTTCTCCCCTACTTTCTTATACTCTGTCTCAAATAGCGTCATCGCTTCTTTAAGCGACACGTTCGCGTAATGGCAGTCGATGGCGAGCTTTTGGATGGCTGCGACGACCGGCGCTCGTGACGCGTCTTGGTCAACCCAGTCCATCGAGACGAACGTCCCGCGCCCGCGATGCATCTCGAGCAAACCGAGCCGCTCGAGCTCTTGATACGCCTTGCTGACGGTGTTCGGATTGATGACGAGGTCCGTCGCGAGCTCACGGACCGACATGACTTTGTCGCCCGGTCGCAAGATGCCGCGGATAACGAGCGCTTTCGTCTGATTGACGATTTGTTCATATAAAGGTTCCGCACTTTTCATATCGATCTTATATAACATGGGTCACACCCTCTCTTGTAAACGTGGTATAAGTGTATTATATGTATTAGTACACGTAATAGCAATAGTTCTTAGAGGGCATTTTCAGTTTACAGGGAATTGGGAATAAATAGAATACGACTTTGGACCGAGACGGGATTCGGTCTTTTCGGGTACATTGTAGTAGAGGTGAACAGAAAATGAAGAAAAGGTTGTTAATTGGCGCAGTCGGCTTGCTCGTCGCCGGATCGATGTACGGGAGAAGCGAAGCGACGGAGCGCTATACAGACTACATCTATGACACGTACGGGGAGCGTGTCGATGTCGACGTATCACAGGACTGGAAACTGACTGGATACAAGGCGACGTTCAAACTGGAGACGACACCGCTTCGCGGGACGTATTCCGCGCGGACGTATGGGGACGGCTCGATCCATGACGATGTGATGCCCGCCTACTGGGTGAAAGAAGCCGAGACGACGCTACACGACCGACTCGTCACCGCGAACGTCTTGTCACGTGAAGAGACAGTCCGGGCGAACGTACCGGAAGACGCGGTGCGAATGCGCGACGTGACGACAAAGCCTGAACCGACGTCCATCTTCGAATTGAATCCAGAGACGTTTTTAGGCGCCTCCGTCATGCTGCACGAAGCGTGGAACGACACCGCTGAACAGAAACAGCGCGTGCTCGACGTCATCCGTCTGCTCGAGGACGACGTGAAGTCGATCCATTTCTCGTTCGACGGGACACCGAATGAGGATGACGACTTCACCGAGCGTTATTTGAACGTGTCACGCACACCCCAATCTGGCGATCCGTCGTTCAATTCACTCCAAACGATCGACGACTTGAACCGCCACGACCGCCTGTATGGGTTTGACAAGACGACGTTCATCAGCGAATACCGATTTGATGGGACGAAAATCGAGCGAGACACTGCTGACTAATCCGGTAGTGTCTTTTCTCGAGTCGTCTTGCTTTACAGACAGCGGTCGACTTGCTAACATTTGACTTGTCAATGATTGATGAGTCAAATATGAAAGGTGGGACGCAATGGAGCTACGAGAGATGAGCCGGTTGCTATACCAAATCAAACTCGCCGACCAGCGCGTCGCGACATCGTTCGAGCGTGAGACAGGTTTCAGCCTGACCCGCTACGAGATGCTCATGGTCGTCAACGACAAAGGCGTCTGCTCGCAAAGCGAGATCCAACAAGAGATGAAGATCGACAATGCGGCGATCACCCGTCACTTGAAGATTCTCGAGGAGAAAGGCCATGTCCAACGTGAACGGAACGTCGCGAACAACCGCGAAGTGTTCGTCCGCTTGACGGAGACGGCGGCACGCGAGTTGCAGCACTGTGAACAAAACCATGATCAGACGAACCATTTGATCGCCAAAGTATTATCGGAGTCGGAGATGCAACAGCTATCCGCCCTATTACAAAAGCTAAATACTATTTGAACAGAGAAAGAGGAGATTAACTATGACAACTACATTTGAAAACAATACATTAACGGACGTAATGCTCGACAGAAAGTCGATCCGCGCCTATGACGAAACGGTCAAGATCCCACAACTCGAGATGCTCGAGATGATCCAAGAAGCAACGACGGCCCCGTCTTCAGTCAACATGCAACCGTGGCGCTTCGTCGTCGTCGAGAGCCCGGAAGCAAAAGAGACGTTGAAACCGTTGATCCGCTTCAATACGCTTCAAAACGATACGTCGGCCGCGATGGTGCTCATCTTCGGTGACATGGAATGCTACGAACTCGGCGAAGAGATCTACGATCAAGCCGTAGCGGAAGGCAAAATGCCACAAGATGTCCGTGACAGACAGTTGGAAATGTTTATTCCTTACTACAAAAACTTGTCGAAGCCAGAGATGAACGATATCGTCAAAATCGACTCAAGTTTGGCAGCGATGCAGTTCATGCTCGTCGCCCGTGCCCACGGTTACGACACGAACCCGATCGGCGGCTTTGAGAAAGACCAATTGGCGGAAGCGTTCGGACTCGACAAAGACCGCTACGTGCCGGTCATGATCCTCTCGGTCGGCAAAGCGGCAGAAACAGGCTACAAATCAGTCCGTCTCGACGCTGAAAAAATCACAAACTTCAAATAATCGGAGGAATTCAACATGATCTTAGTCAACGCCATTTTTGATGTGAAAGAAGCAGAGTTCGAAAACTTCTTAGCCGATATCAACAAGCTCATCGACTCGTCGAAACAAGAAGCAGGATGCCTAGGCTATGAGCTCTATCAGTCGACGACGTCAGAGAACCGGTTCGTCATGATCGAGAACTGGGCCGACCAAGCCGCTCTCGAGCAGCACAACCAAAACCCGGACTTGATCGCCTTCGCCCAAAACGTAGCCAACTACGTGACGGCGAAACCGGTGCTCCATGTGACGGAAGTCAACTAATCAGCAGACGGTCGACCTCGTGTCGGCCGTTTTTCTGTACACTCTTTAGCATGATCCCGACCATTGGCAACCCTTATCCGACTAGCAGGCATACAAAAACCGCTTCTACATGTGTAGAAGCGGCTGTTTATTATATACCGAGAATGGCGAACGATACGCCGACGACACCGATGAGCGCCATCGCGTAAACGGGTACGCGCGGCATCTCGCCGTTGTTGTCGAGTGCTTTCCCGAACATGAAGAACACGATCGGATGCACGAGGAACGGCATCGAGAAGATGAGCGGGATGAGAAGTGATGCCTCCGTCCCGAACATGCCACCTTGGACCGCTGCGAAGAGGCCAAAGTGTGAGATGGCTGACGATTGCGCCATCGTCGTGTAGTCGAATGCGATCGTGCTGAAGCTGAGGATGACGAGACCGCCGAAGACGGCCATCATCTGCCAACCGAACGAGAACTGCATGAGCGCCTTCACTTCTTTGAAGTCCTCGCCGTTCGCACCGCGCAAGTTTTTAAGCGCGAGTGCCGTCAAGACGAGACCGACCAAGACAATGATCGCCGTCGGCCAGATCCAAAGCGCCCCGTTGTCGGCACTGACTGCCAAGATCGAGAACACGAAGATGTGACCGAAGAACGGGATGTTGATCATGATCGGCGCACGTTTTGCCGCCACTTGACCGAAGTCACCGGCCGTACATGCACCTGTGAGACCACTGTGCGACAGCGAACCGGCCATACCTGGTGCGAGGTTACGGATGTGCCCCGTGCGGGCGAACCACATGAGGAGCGCGATCCCACCGAACATCCAGAACAATTGACCGAAGAAACCGTAAACGAGAATCGAGTTCATGCCTTCAATGGCGAAGGCGTCACCGATCCGCGAACCACCGACCATGAAGTTGGCCGCCAACACGACCGGGATCCCGGCGAACAAGAGCGCGCGGACGGTCGGTCCGTACGTCCAGTTTTGGAAGATGGCACCGAGTGCTGATGACAAAAGCATCGCAAAGAAGATTTGCGGCAAGGCGATGACCGGTTGAACGGCCATGGCGATTGCGTACGAGATGAACAAGATGACGAGCAGTAACGCCGTCTCGATCAAGCCCTTTTTCATATAAACGTGCTTGTCGTCGATCTGTGCCTTATGGTCGATCAAGAGGAACGATGCCGCGAGACCGATCAACGCGAGGATTGGGTAGTAGAGCGTGATGCCCTCTGCCGTTCCCGGTTGGATCATCATGCGGAAGAACCCTTCGAGTCCGACGAGCAAGAAGAACGAACGAACGATGAAGATGAACTGCGTCCGACCTGTTCCGAGGAACATCTCTTCTTTAGATGGGACGACGATGTCTTTCATCTCGAGCGCTTGCTTGCTTAAGATCTTACGAAGCTCTTGCCCACCGACGAAGAATGAGACAACGAGCGCGATGATCGTCGTCCGCGACAGGAAGTCGACGAGCGGGAACTCAGGGAGACCCGGTGTCGCGATGCCCATCTCGACCATGGCGAAGCCGAGGCCGAGGCCGAAGATGACGATGACGAGGATTGGTGAGAACCGTGAACCGGCCACGACCATCCGCGATAAAATGACCATCGGGATGATGAAGGCCACAAGTAACCAGAATTGGTTGAGTAATTGCATTTGCGATAATTGCTGAACGATTTCCATGAAGTAACCCCTTATACATTTTTTTCACACTGTTTCGAATTTTACAGGATTGAACATTCTGTGACAAGGGGGTGTGACGTATTGTAAACTTTGAAAGCGGAACCAACTGAAATGGTTCCGCTTTCGGTTAGATATTCGGTTGGCGAAGGCCCCAGATCCCTTTATTTCCCGTGGCATAAAACAAGTCATCTTTGCCATTGAAGCTGGCTGAATCGCTCGAATGGGCGCGAATCTGTTTATTGACGTGAGCCTTCCAATCTTTGTAGCGATCGAGCTCGAGTTGATAATACGACTTTTCGATATAGTCGTAGATTTCTTTCAATGACGCCGTCCCACCGTAGTGCTGGAGGGCGAATTGGATTTTGCGAAGTAGTGCGCGTTTCAAGTTAAAGACTCCTTTCCCAATCACTCTGAAGCTTTCCGACTGAAGTAGTGATGCAGTCGAACTTCAACGATTTGACTGACCCATTCGTAAACCAAAGGATGAGCATACGCTTCGTTATGCTCGATATGTAGCGATTCCTCTGAGACGAAGAACGGTCCTTTCGCTATTTTATCAAAAGGCATCCGTAACAGTAACTTTTCGATTCTTTGCTGATGGAACGGTGATTGGAAGTCTTTTGTCTGGCCGTCAATCTGTTGACGGTACGGGATTGCATTGATGAAGTCATAAAACGGCCGAGCTGCCTCGCTCGCTGAAAGTGGTCCGAGCCATCCTTCTAGCCCGCGGTTCAACATGATCGATAGTACAATCATCTTATAACTCTTCGTCATGTCGGTGTATTCAACTTCGACTAACAATGATTTCGCACCTTCAAACAGATGACTTTCTTCCTCTCCCAACTCACTAATTCGATTCAAGAAACCGAAGTAGCCCCCGTCTTTCTTCCATAGAGAGCGATAGGCGTCCATCGAGTACTCGCCTCGTTGAATCAACTCCATATAACTCGGTCGTCTTCCAAGTTCCTCTTTCACCATGAAGTAGTTCCGTTCTAACTGCTGCTGGCGGGTTGAAGATCGAGTCACCATCCGCTTCAACAAATCGATGGCATGTAAATCAAATTCGATTGTGCATCCGTACGGTAAATCGACTTCTGTCGGAAGTGCTTTGACAATTGGTTGTCGCTTTGTCGTCAAGAGCGCCAACTTCTTGTCGATGTTCTTGTAGTTCCCAATCAAGTCGATGATGGTGCAATGCGTCTTCCCGCTCAACAATCGGAGTCCACGGCCAATCTGTTGCGTGAAGACGGTCAATGATTCGGTCGGACGGCAGAACAACAACGTATCGATTTCAGGGATGTCTACGCCTTCATTGAACAAGTTCACCGCAAAGATGATATCAAGGTGTCCTTGCTTCAATTGTTTGATGACGTCCGCTCGGTCATATTCGGTCTGGCTATGTAGGGCGACGGCTTGAACGCCTTGGAGGCGGAAGTAGTCGGCTAAATATTCGGCTTGAGCGACCGAAGAACAGAATCCGAGCGCACGCGTCTGGTGATGCATCTGCCACGCTTCGAAGATTTTTTGAGCGACACTTTCCTTTAACTGTTCAGCCAATAGTTCGTCCTGGTCATAACGGCGGCCATTGATCAATCGAATTTGCGAATAATCGATTTCATCATAAATGCCGACATAATGAAACGGTGTTAAGTAAGATTCTTCAATCGCTTCAGTAAAGTGCATTTGATAGGCGACATTGTCATCACAGAGAGCGTAAACTTCTCCCCCATCCAGTCGGTCCGGCGTCGCCGTCAATCCGAGCAAAAACTTCGGCTCGAAATAGTCGAGGACACGACGATAGGATGGCGCGGCCGAGTGATGGAATTCATCGACGACAATCAAATCGAACTGATCAGGCGCGAACTGTTGCATCCGATGTTTGGAGGCCAACGTTTGAATCGACGCGAACAAGACGTCCGCTGTCGTTTCCCCTCTCGAGTCACCACCGAGCAATAATCCCGTTTTCCATTCAGTCGAGACTTTCTTATAAGAAGCCTCAGCTTGAAGCAGAATTTCTTTTTGATGAGCAATGAAGAGCACCCGTTTGAACTGTCGAGCGAAGAAGGCACTTAAATATGTCTTCCCTAAACCGGTAGCGAGCACGAGCATCGCTTTCCGTCTGCCCTCTTCTATCGTTTCACGTAACGCCTTCAAAGCGGCATCTTGGACGGTGTTCGGCGTGATCGTGTCGTCCTCGATATAGACCGGAGTTGCCTCTGCTACTTGTTCAGCTTCCTTCATCCGCTCTTGACGGGCCATATACTCTTCGCGATAAGGCTGTAACGAGATTGGATTCATGATTTGAGCATACTCACTATAAAACAGCTCGTGAAAAGCATCGACCGATTGCTCGAACACGTCTTCTGAGATGCTTGCCGGAATCTCGACGTTCCATTCAACGCCTTGATTCAAGGCACTGTGCGACAGATTGGACGAGCCAACAAAGAACGTTCCTCCATCTTGTGTGCGGAACAAATACGCCTTCGGGTGGAACGATTGGCCCTTCGAGCGGTAGAGCCGTAGCTCCGCTCCTTGAATGTTCATTAACATCTCGAGCGCGTCCGGGTTCGTCAAATAGAGATAATCCCCAATCAAAATCCGGACTTGGGCACCTCGATTGACTGCGTTTTTAAGTGAAGCGGTGAGTTCTTGAACACCTGATACTTGCGCAAACGCGACGACCATATAAATTTCAGTCGCCGCGTTGATTTGATTCTGTAATGGAATTCGTAAATGACTGGTGTGCAGACGTAACTCACTCATGATCAAGGACCTCTTCCAAGAAGATACCTTTTTCGAAACCGCCCCGCTTCTCGCGCTTCTCCTCACGAATGCGATTTAATTCTTCAAAACTCGCACCGTGCATCTTCCCGAGCGTATAGACAAGTTCCAGTACGTCGGCAAGTTCTTCGAGTGATTCTTCATCGATGTTTGTTTCCTCGTACTCTTTGATTTCTTCATGAAGTTTATGAGCTGCGAATTTCATATGTTCAGCATTAGATAGTTTTTTATGTATTGCTATTTTCCCAGACTGCTCAATGATTGTAGGAATTTTATCCCTTACCAACTTGTTATAGATCATGCAATCTCCCCTTTTCAAATCCTCATCCTTTATTTTACATAAATAAAGGATATAAATCATCCTACGTTTCGCCCTATATAAATTATTTAACAAGGTTACAAAGGAATCACTCAGAATCGATGATTATGATTCTATATTTTGTTACAATGTTTGTAAAATATCATTTTTATA
>NZ_SJUS01000025.1:0-50205 GCF_004337085.1 Exiguobacterium sp. SH5S13
CGTTCGGATTCGACTCGAGCTGCCTGATTTGATGTTCGTTGAAGATGATTTTACTCATGGATGCGTTCCCCCGTCTGAATGAATAGGTTCATTATATCGATTCGACCGCACACAAAAAACCCTGAATGAGCACTTTTTATCAAGTGTCTATCATTCAGGGTTCAGTTCACGCGCGAGGAATGGCGTTTTTTTGACTTAATGGATACCGCGCATATACTTTTTGATGACCGGGGCCAGCGCGAACAAGATCATGCTGAGCACGATCGCTACTCCGCCGATGATCCCGAAGTAGAGCATCTCGTTCTCTGGCGAGTAGAACCGGACGAGCTGGGCGTTGATCCCTTGTGCCGCCGCATTCGACAAGAACCAAAGCGACATCGTCTGGGCCGAGAAGGCGGCCGGGGCGAGTTTCGTCGTCGCCGACAGACCGACCGGAGACAGACTGAGCTCACCGAGGACGATGATGAAGTAACTGAGGACGAGCCAGAGCGGATTGACGAGCGTGTCCGGTCCACCGAAGTAGGCCGGCAGCAAGATCACGAGGAAGCTCAAACCGGCGAACAAGATCCCGAAAGCGAACTTCGTCGGGATGCTCGGCTCACGATCACCGAGCCGCACCCATAACCAGGCGAACACAGGGGCGAGCAGGATGATGAACAACGGATTCAGTGATTGGAACCAGGCCGGCGACAGCGTGAACCCTAAAAATTCAAGATCGGTCCGCTTATCGGCATAGCTTGCCAAAATCGTCGCGCCCTGTTCTTGAATCGCCCAGAACATGACCGAGGCGATGAAGAGCGGGATGTAGGCGATGATGCGTGACCGCTCGACTTCTGTCGTTTTCGGGCTCCGGTACATGACGATGAAGTAGATCGTCGGGATGGCGATTCCGAACACACCGACGAGTCCGATGAACGTGTTGATCGTGAACAAGCCTTGTGGGATCAGGATGGCCAGTAATCCTCCGATGAGGATGACGGCCAATGTCGTGTACTTGATCGCATTCTTCTTTTCAGACGCCGTCAACGGGTTCGGCACGTAAGACCCGGCGAGGCCGAGGTTGCCTTTTTTCGTGAGGACGAAGACGACGAGACCGATGAACATCCCGACCGCGGCGAGGGCGAAGCCCCAATGGAAGCCGTAGCTCTTTTGGACGCCGCCGACGATCAAAGGCGAGATGAAGGCCCCGAGGTTGATCCCCATGTAGAAGATACTGAACCCGGCGTCACGGCGACGGTCCGTCTCGTGGTACAGGTCACCGACGATACTCGACACGTTCGGCTTCAACAGTCCGGTCCCGATGACGATGAGACCCATCGAGATGAACAAGAACGTGAGGCTGCCCGGGATCGACAAGACGATATGACCGAGCATGATGAACACACCACCGAAAAATACGGCCCGGGACGTCCCGAAGACGCGGTCGGCGAGCCATCCCCCGATGACTCCTGACATGTAGACGAGCGCGCCGTACACGGACATGATCGACAAGGCGACGTTCTGGTCGAGCCCGAGACCGCCTTCCGATACCTCGTAATACATGTAGAAGACGAGGATGGCCCGCATCCCGTAGTACGAGAAACGTTCCCAAAATTCAGTGAAGAACAACGTGAACAAGCCTTTCGGCTGTCCGAAAAATCCTTTTTGTGGCACACTGTCCACAATTTTCTGTTTATCGATCCTTTCCATGAAAGATCCCTCCTTGACCGTATTATCATAAGAAGAATCATTATGTTTGTAAAGGAAAAATGAAAGTGAAGTTCAAATTTTAACAGGTTTGAAACGAAACTAAAATCCACCTAAACCAAGTTGTTTAGGTGGATTGATGAACTAAGCAGTCTTTTGTTTAGCTTCTTCCGCGCTGACGTATCTCCCGAGGCGCCAATAGATGAAACCCGACAGACAACTCGCCGCCCCGACGAGGATGAGGGCGATGTGCCCGGCACGCTGGTCGAGGAACAGGCTGGCCATGAGCGGCGCGGTCACACCGCCGATCAACCATTGGATGCTGGCGGCCCCGTTATAGGCACCGCGCATGTTCTCGGGGGCGATCATGGCGATGAACGTCTGTTGGACGGGCGACATGATCATCTCGCCGAGCGTATAGAACGCGTATACGGCGAGCAGGATACCGACGAGGACGAGGTACGGGGTGCCGAGCGTATAGAGGAGCCGCGGCACGACCGCGATCAACATCATCCCGATCCCGAAAATCGTCGCCCCGACCAGCATGACGTTGCCGAACGGTTTGCGCCCGAGTTTTGAGGCGATCGGGAATTGGAACAAGACGACCATGATGCCGTTCAAGGCGAGCAGATAGGCGAACGGGTTCTCGCGGTCGGTGAACGACGGCATCGACTCTTTCAAGAACAGCGGCAACATGCTCTCGATCAGCGAGAAGCCCATCGAGATGAAGACGCCGGCGAAGATGAAGACGAGAAAGACTTTGTCGTTGTAAAAGACGCGCAAGACGTCACGGTTCGACGGTTTGTCCTGCCCGGTCGTCTCTGGGAGCGACTCGCGGATGAAGCGTCCGAGAACGAGCGCGTACAAGGCGAAGACGAACGCTGCCGTGAAGAAGATGTACTGTCGGTCGATGAACAAGACGGCACTCCCGAGCAGGGGACCGAACGCCGCGCCGATATTATGTCCCATCCGTAAGAGACCGAACGCCTCGTTCATCTGTTCCGGCTCGGTCACGTCGGCGACCATCGCGCTCGCGGCCGGGTGGAACAACGAGTTCGTCAAGCCGAGCATGGCGTTCAAGAGCAGGAGCGGCCAAAACGTTTCCGCGAAAGCGAAACCGATGAGGGCGACCGCATCACCGAGGATGGCGGTCATCATGACCGGCTTTCGGCCATACAGGTCGGCGAGACGTCCGCCGACGACCGAGCCGATGAGCGCCATGATCGGTCCGGTCGCCAAGATGACACCGACTTGGACGTAGCTGTCGAGCTTGTCGCTGTAATAGAGGACGAGGAACGGGGCGATCATGAACATCATGACACCGGTGATCGTCTCGCCGAGGAAACGAATCCAAATGTTACGGTCGAGCCGTTTGAGTGATTGAATCATACGTTTCACCTGCTTCTACAAAATAAAAGGGACGAAGGATGCACGGAGGCATACTCGTCCCTACTTAACCTATGTACGCCTCGGAAGACAGGCGGGTGACTTCAGTTCATGAAACGGAAGACCCCGACCCGTCAGTATGAAATTGGATACGATGTGGCTGCGTCATGACTGACATGGCGGGTCCTCCTTTCTGAAAGTTTACTCTTCATTTCAACTGTATGACAGATTCTTGAAATGTGTCAACATATTTTGACTTGCGTCATAACAGTTCATTTAAATTCTTGCGGGTGAGCCGATAATCGATCAACCGGGACAAGACGACCTGAATCATCGCGGTCACGGGTACGCTGATAAACATCCCGACGAGGCCGAACAGGCTCCCCCCGATGATGATCGATGTGATGACCCAGAACGGGGTGATCCCGACGCTGTCGCCGAGAATTTTCGGGCCGAGCCAGAGTCCGTCGAACTGTTGCAGCAAGAAGATGAACAACAAGACGAGCAGGGCCGTGAACGGATCGTAGAAGTAGGTGATGATGAACGCCGGGATCATCCCTAAGAGCGGCCCGACGTATGGGATGAAGTTCAGCACCCCGATGATGACACCGAGCAAGAGCGCGTACGGCGCGCCGATGATCAAGAGCCCGATGACGGCCATCACGCCGATGATGAGACAGTCGAGCGACTTTCCGATGATGTAGCGTTTAAAGATATAGTCCATCTCTTGGAAGATGTCGATCGTCGTCTTCGCTGAGGCGACCGGGAACATCGCATACAGCAGACGTTTGAACATCCGGGCGAACACTTCCTTGTCTTTCAACAAGTAGATCGAGATGACGATCCCGATCAACAAGTTGATCAACGTCATCGTGAAGCTCGACACGTAACCGACCGAAGACACGACGGCCGTCTCGACCCATCCGGAATACCGCTCCTCGAACCGGTTCAAGTCGATGGCTTGGGCGATCGTCTCGTTGTATTCTCTCAAATACGTGTTGAGTTGACCGAGGAAGCTATCGATTTGGCGAATATAAAACGGGAGCTCCTCGATGAGAGACGCGACACTCGAATAGATGCGAGGGAACAGCGTCACCGCTGACACGACAAGGATCCCGATGAACGTGACGTAGACGATCAACAAGCCTTGGTAGCGCTTCAAGTGGAACCGTTCTTCTATGTAGGACAGGACGGTGTTGAGGAGCAGCGCGATGGCGATTCCCATGATGATCGGCGTCAACAGCTGAAACGCATATTGCAGGACCCGAGAGATCGTGTCCGGCTCACTGATGACTTTCCATAGGACGAGCAGAATCAGCCCGATCACGCTTAACTTCCATATCAATTGACGGTTTAGTTCCAATGGTCTATCCCCTCATGCTGTAAATTTTGCAGAATAACGTTCATCTTTTACTATGAACGTTTTTTTACTGGGATTCAATAGCGGTAAGGAATTTTTGAAATAAGGATTGACAAGGTTGGTAACGTTTGGTTTACTAAATGACATATTACAGAAATTATCAATTGCATATAAAAACACTTTCTATCAAGAGAAGCGGAGGGACTGGCCCGATGAAGCTTCAGCAACAGATTGTTTCAATACTGTGCTAATTCCAGCAAGGTGACCTTGAGAGATGGAAAGGTGGTTGTTTGAATACGTCCGTATCTCGACACCCCTTTCCTCGGAAAGGGGTGTTTTTGCATAGGAGGACTATTCATGACAGACAGACGCTCGAAGTTACTTAAAACGTTACCACCCCAGCATTTCGTCGGACTCGCCGCTGAAGTCGCCGCACTCGAGCGTTCAGGCCGCGACGTCATCCGGCTCGGCCAAGGGACGCCCGACTTGCCGACACCAGCCCCGATCTGCGAGGCGTTGCAGACGGCCCTGCTCGACCCGGCGACACACCAATACGGCCCGTTCCGGGGACAGACGCGCCTGAAGCAAGCGGTCGCGACGTTCTACCAGACCGAATACGGCGTCGCGCTCGATGCCGAGACCGAAGTGGCCATCTTGATCGGCAGCAAGTCGGGACTCATCACGCTCCCGCAATGTGTGCTCGAGCCAGGTGACGGCATGTTGCTCCCGAACCCGGGCTACCCGGACTACATCTCGGGGGCGCGTCTCGCCGGCGCGGTCGTCCACGACCTCGTCCTCCGGGAAGAGAACGGTTATCTTCCTGATTATGAGACGCTCGATCCGCAGGGAGCGCGACTCATGTATTTGAACTACCCGAGCAATCCGACCGGTGCCGTCGCGTCGCCCGCGTTCTTTGACGACACGGTCCGTTTCGCGAATAAGCATGACCTCATGGTCGTCCACGACTTCGCCTACGGCAGCATCGGTTTCGACGGTCACGTCCCGCCGAGCTTCCTGCAGACGCCGGGAGCGAAAGACATCGGCATCGAGGTGTATACGATGTCGAAGGCGTTCAACATGTCCGGCTGGCGGGTCGCTTTCGCCGTCGGCAACCGCGACATCATCGAGGCGATCAACACGTATCAGGACCACGTCCATGTGAGCGTGTTCTCGGCCATCCAAGAGGCGGCCATCGCCGCGCTCGAGTCACCGCGTTCGCTCCGGGACGACTTGTCACGGTTGTATGAGGCCCGCCGCGACCGGCTCGTCGACGGGTTACGTCAGGCCGGATGGGACATCACGGCCCCGAGCGGCTCGTTCTTCGTCTGGGCGAAAGTGCCGGACGGGGACGCCAAATCGTTCTCGCATAAGCTGCTCCACGAGGCAGGGGTCGCCGTGACGCCTGGCTATTTCTTCGGCTCAGAAGGCGAGCGGTACGTCCGGTTCGGGCTCGTCTCCGCCGAGCCGAAGATCGACGAGGCCGTCGAGCGGATCGAGAAACTGTTCGCGACGTATGAAGAGGTCCGGGCATGATCCGCCAAGCCGTGCTCGAGTACGACCATGCGGATGATGCGCTCGAGCGGCTCGATGAATTGATCGCTGGCCGTCGTGCTCACGTGCTGCGCGGGCAGAACGGTTTTGACGTCGTCAAGCGCGTCCTGCCAGCGATCACTGCCTATCCGACATCGCTGTTCCGTGGCGAATGCACGGACGCGGAGGTCGAACGGCTCCGTTTGAAGGATGTGGATGTCCTCCTTGCCGTCGGTGGGGGCAAGCTCGTCGACACGGCGAAACTCGTCGCTTACCGGCAAGGTGTCCCGCTGATCGTCATCCCGACGCTCGCCTCGAACTGTGCCGCCTTCACACCGCTCAGCGTCATCTATGACGAGCAGGGTGCCTATGACCGCTACGACGTGTTCCGCGTCGTCATCGAGCGGGTCATCGTCGACGCGAGGGTCGTGACGGACTCGCCGTACGACTACTTCCGAGCCGGCGTCATCGACACGGTCGCCAAGTTTTACGAGGCCCGCTATTTGAGCGGCGACAGTTCGCCTGATGCCGGCGTCAATACCGGTCTCGCCTTGGCCGAACAATGCGGCCGGCTCGTCGAACTCGACTTGAGTGAGTCCAGTTTCACCGCGTATGGGCCAGAGACCCGGTTCGCGGTCGATCACATCCTCGCCGTCGGCGGTGCCGTCGGTGGTTTCGGTGACGCCGGGACACGCGTCGCCGTCGCCCACGCCGTCCACAACGCGCTCAGCCGCTTCGAGTCGACCCATCCGTTCTTACATGGCGACAAGGTCGGCTTCGGCCTCCTTGTCCAAGAACGGTTGCGTGGCTCGTCTGACGCCCCGTATTTAGAGGCGTGGCTCGCCAGGATCGGCGCGCCGACGTCACTTGAGACGCTCGGACTCGTTCCGGCCGACATCCCGCAACTGGTCGACGCGGTCCGGGCCGAGACTGAATTGCAACGATCACCCGTCCCGCTCGATATTGACTATTTGAAAATAATTTTTGAAAATTCAGTATTTTCTGTTTACTAATAAAAGGATTAAAAGTAAGATGATAACAATTAAATAAGACCGATAGCTTATCAAGAGTGGTGGAGGGACTGGCCCTATGAAACCCGGCAACCAGATCGTAACGATCATGGTGCTAATTCCAACAGACGAAACGTCTGGGAGATGAGCGTGTCCGACTGTCTTTGACTTGTCGTGCCCGCCACTCTTTATGAGTAGCGGGCTTTTATTTTGGAGGAGGAATCATTCATGAACATCAAACAGAAAACAGTACTCGCAGGAACATCTCTACTCGCGGCCATCGCCTTGTCGGCGTGCGGCCAATCGGACGCGAGCGAAGCGCTCAGCACAGAATCCCTCACGATCGGCGTGACAGGCGGACCGCACCAGCAGATCGCCGAGAAAGTAAAAGAACTCGCAGCCGAGGATGGCCTCGAGCTCGACATCAAAGTGTTCAACGACTACAACACGCCGAACACGGCGCTCGACGAAGGCAGCCTTGACGTGAACAGTTACCAGACGCTGTCGTTCCTCGAGCTGCAGAAGTCGGACAAAGGCTATAAGATCGACGACGTGTTCAAGACGGTCGCTTTCCCGATGGGGCTCTATTCGGATAAGCTGACGGACATCAAGGAGTTGAAGGAAGGCGATAAAGTCGCCGTCCCGAACGACCCGGCGAACGAACTTCGAGCGCTGCGCCTGTATGAGACGGCCGGACTCATCACCTTGAAAGAAGGATTGACGGACAAGGCGACGAAACGTGACATCGCCGAGAACCCGCTCAACCTCGAATTCATCGAGCTCGAGGCGTCACAGCTCCCGACCCAGCTCCCGGAAGTCGCGCTCGCGGCCATCAACACGAACTTCGCGATGGGTGCCGGCCTATCGATCAATGAGGACGCCTTGTTCCATGAAGACACGGTCGACAACCCGTACCCGAACTACGTCGTCGTCCGTACCGACAACAAGGACGATGAAGTCGTCGAGACACTCAAATCTTACTACCACTCGGACGAGGTCCGGACGTTCATCGAAGAGACGTTCAACGGCTCGATCGTCCCAGCGTTTTAAGGAGGCACTATGATCGCACTCAAACAGATCTCAAAAACGTTCACGGTAAACAAAGGGACCGTCACTGCGCTCGACGACGTCTCGCTGACGATTGAAAAGGGCGAGATCTTCGGCATCATCGGTCGGAGCGGCGCCGGCAAGAGCACGCTCATCCGCATGATCAATCTGCTCGAACGGCCGACGTCAGGTCAAGTCGAGATCGAAGGGCAAGACATCACGACGCTCGACAAAAAAGGGTTATCGAAGCTCCGTCACCGCATCGGGATGATCTTCCAGCACTATAACCTGTTGAAGACGGCGACCGTCGAAGACAACGTCGCCATCCCGCTCCGCCTAGAAGGACTCGATAAACGCTCGATCAGCGAGCGGGTCGACAAGTATCTCGACATCGTCGGACTGACCGATCACCGTAAACATTACCCGGAGCAACTCTCGGGCGGCCAGAAACAGCGCGTCGCCATCGCCCGGGCGTTGGCGCACGAGCCGGACATCCTGCTCAGCGACGAGGCGACGAGCGCGCTCGACCCGGAGACGACCGAGTCAATCCTCGATCTGTTGCTCGAGATCAACCGCGAGCTCGGTCTGACGATCTTCTTGATCACCCATGAGATGGAAGTCATCGAGCGGATCTGTGACCGGGTCGCCGTCATCGACGCCGGCAAGATCGTCGAGGAAGGCGACGTCCTCGACGTCTTCTCAGACCCGCAACATCCGACGACGCGCCGCTTCTTGAAAGCGAACCTCGACGTGCCGAAAGAAGTCGTCGACGTGTTGAGCTCGCACGGGACGCTCGTCAACTTGTCGTTCATCGGTCACCAGACCGAACAGGCCGTCCTCGCCGAGCTGACGAAACGGTTCGGCCTGCTGCCGAACATCATCGGGGGCGGGATCAAAAAGCTGAAAGGCGGTCTCGTCGGCAACTTGCTCGTCCATCTCGACGGGGACCAGGCACAGACCGACCAAGCCGTCCGCTACCTTGAAGCGAGCGGCGTCAAAGTGAAGGAGGTGACGAACCATGCTACAGTTTTGGGAAAATTGGGGTGACTTGATTTGGACGGGCACGATCCAGACGCTGACGATGACCAGCGTCGCGCTCGTCATCTCGACACTGATCGGCTTGCCGCTCGGGACGCTCCTCGTCTTGACGCGGCCGAATGGCCGGCTCGCGAACCGTTACTTTTACGGGGCATTGTCGAGCGTGATCAACGTCGTCCGCTCGATCCCGTTCATCATTCTGCTATTCTTCATCTTGCCGTTCACCCGTTTCATCATGGGGACGACGATCGGCGTCCAAGGCGTGCTGTTGCCGCTCATCGTCTTCACGGCGCCATACATCGCCCGTTTGATGGAGTCGGCACTGCTCGAAGTCGATCGCGGCGTCGTCGAGGCGTACGAGGCGATGGGCATCTCGACGCGTAAGATCATCTGGTACGTATTGATCCGTGAGGCGCGGTCGTCAATCGTGCTCGGTCTGACGATCGCGACGATCGGTCTGATCGGTGCGACGGCGATGGCGGGTCTCGTCGGTGCGGGTGGACTCGGCGATATCGCCTATCAGTACGGGCATCTCCGGTTCGAGCCGGAAGTCATGTACGTGACGATCTTCGTCTTGATCCTGCTCGTGCAGTCGATCCAATCATTCGGCAACCGTTTGGCGGCCCGACTAAAGAAAGCCTGACAAAAGAGCGTCGCAAAATTTGCGGCGCTCTTACTGTTTGTCTAATAGTCGTTTCAAGTCGGCGATCCGGTTATGCCGCGGGATGAACGTCCGGATTTCTTTCTCGCTGAACCCGATCTGGATCCGGTTGTCATCGACGACGATCGGACTCTTCAAGATCTGTGGATGCGTCGCGACAAAACTGTACAGTTCGCGGAGCGACATCTCGTCGAGCTGGTCGGCCGCTTGTTTGTAGACACTTTTTTGGACAGACAAGAGATCGGTCGTCCCGTTTTCGGTGAGCCGGAGCATCTCCTTGAACTCGGTGAACGACATTCCTTGGTCGGTCAATTTCTTCTCGATGAACGGGATATTCTGTTCGCGTAACCAATCGAGCGTCTTGCGGGAAGAACTGCAGCTTGTATGCGTGAATACGGTGACCGTCACGACAACCACTTCTCCTTTGCGTAAGTATGGACTCTTTTATTTTCTCTCATTACTACGAGTCGAACGCGGAATATGTTTCAAATCACATATACTTTTTCAAAACGACGATACGATTTGTTTCAGACTAGTTCGGGTACATGACGAGAGAGACAACAAACAAGGAGGGGCTTATATGTTTGATTATACGGTGAAGACGGATCAGTCGGTCGAAGCAGTGGTCGAGAAGTTGAAAGCGACGCTCAAGGACGAAGCGTTCGGCGTGCTGTGGGATTTCGACTTGAGTGATACGCTCAAAGAGAAAGGGGAAGCCATCGACGGGGACTATCATATCCTCGAAGTGTGCAACCCGAAAGAGGCCAAGAAAGTCATCACGGCGCACCGGGAGGGTGGCTACTTCCTGCCCTGCAAGCTCGCCGTCTTCACAAAAGACGGGGCGACCCACGTCGGGATGCCGAAACCGACGAAACTGATCGAATTGATCGAGGACGAGTCGCTCCAGTCCATCGCACTGGATGTCGAGACGAGACTGACACGCGCCATCGATAACAGCATCTAATCGAAGCGTCGAACCCGTCCAAGTAAGTGGACGGGTTTTTTTATGTTCTTTAATAAGTAAGATAATGGTAAAATTGGGTCATCAAGAAGACGAGGGGCGGAAACGTTGAAACAATCTGTCAAATGGATGCTGTTGAGCGCGGTTTTACTTTCCGGATGCGGAAAAGACGAGACGAGCGCGTTGAAATTGGATTATATCGATCACCATTGGACCGTGAATAAATATTCGCTTGAGGCAGAGCCGGTCACCGATATCGATGAGACGTTAGCGGCGTGCACGGGTGACTTGACGACGTCGCTAGACGGGGAGTTAACGGTCTTCGACACGGTCGTGGCGAGCCGGCCCCCTTTGACGAACTCAGGGGAAGATTACATGTTCAAAAGTGTGACATACGTCAAAGGGGATAAATCTTATGCAATTTGCCGCGATATGGTCTCTCATCGTCTCCAAGCGGAAGTGATTCCGTCTTTCCCAGAAGAGATAAGCGCGTCGACAGGAACTTCGATCGGCCGTGCTCCTGCCGTGTTACAGACGAAAGCCTCGGACGGAGCGATGTTCCTTCAATCAGAGGTAAAGAGCGGATATGACCATGAACTTGAATTGTTTCCAGATTCGTTATTCAGCTTCTCACAGGCGCTGTATGGGGAGATGGAGATCGCTGTCGAAGGTTGGCCGACGCTGTTCCCGATCAATACGTTCGAACCGGCGACGTCGTCGATGGGTGACGTCCAAATGATGATGGCCTTCAGTCCAGAAGAGAAGCTTCCGTACGTGTTGATGGGGCATCAGAACGGTTCTTTCTCGTCTCAACCGATTGAAGTCACGTTTGACGCGACCGAGGCGGCCCCGAGATATGAATCATTAAAAATTGAACGGATTCCGCTCACCGAACAAGTACTTGAGTCCGGCAAGAGCTACCCGATCTTTACGTTCACGTACATGAAAGACGGAGCGCCGATCACCGACACGGTGACGATCACGTATCGGGAAGAGACGTTCATCACGGAAGAAGAACGTGATCTTCAGCAGGAGCATACCGACATGCAGTCTATGTGGCAATCTGATGAACCGTTCGTCTATTTACATAAGAAACCGTTCAGCCATGAACAGCCTCTTGCTTATCCGGATGTCCTCAAGGCGGCCGGGACCGACATGACCGACTTGATCGACACCATAGACGCGGCAGAATCGGTCAATCGCAGTGGGGATGCGGGCGAGTATCATCAGTTGACGATTCTCGATGGGCTGAAAGGCCAAGAGTTTGAAGTGACGTATAAACAGCGCTCAAAAAAGATAGACATCTTCTTGACGGATAAACTGACCGGCGAAACGTACAAACTGACGAGCGAAGGGGCGGAGACGTTCTTGTCCTACTTCCCCGACTTGAAGAAGACACCGAAGAATTGAGGTGAACTGATGAAAAAGTTCGGATTAGGAATCGGTCTATCGCTATTCGTTTTGGCCGCAGGGTGCGCCCGGGACCAAGAAGTAGTCCGATATGATGTTGTCGAGGCCCATTGGACGGCAGAGCACATCACACATGACCTTGAAGTGCAGGCAATCAAGGCCAAGGACATGTTGACCTATTGTGAACAAGGCGAGTTACTCAACGATATCGAGGAGGACCATCTATCCTTGCTTGGCGTGACGTTTGCAAGCCGAATGCCGTTCACTGAGCCCGATACTGAAACATACGCCTTCAATGAGGCATCGTTCGTCGAAGGTGATGCCGTTTACGCGCTGTGTAAGTCGGACCATGTCGAGGGATATCGGGCGGTCAAGCTGGAGGAAAGACCGGAGTTTTTGAAAGACGAGACCGCACGCGAGATCTCGTTGCTACCTAGCGTAGTAAGCGGGACAGAAGAAATTCGGGAAAGGTTATCACGGGAAGAAGCGATTCATTCTTACAGGCAAGACCTCACCATTCGACCGTTCATGAACAGTCTTTATACGATCTCGCCCGGTTTCAACGGGTCCATCGAGTTTGGAATCGGGGACGACGGGGTCTTCACACCGTATTTAGATTTTGCTCCTTACGTGGTCAGGGAGGACACTCATGTTGCGTTAGGATATGGCACGAAGACGAAGACGCCATACATGTTAATGTCGAGTGACGGGATTCACTATGGCCAGCATTCGTTGAACGATGGCGAATTACTGGTCGGAGTCGACAACTTAAATGTCCGGACGCTTCTTGAAGGCGGTACGCTCGAACCGCTCGAACCGTTTCCGTTATACGAATTAACCTACGAGTCAAACGGTCAAAAGATGACGAAGACGATCTCGATTCGATTCAAACCGAATCCATTCATCACGGAGCCGACCGATACCGATGCCGTCTCGATCGGTTATGTCCATAAATACCCGTACCATCCCAGTGTCCCGTTTTACTATCCGGACGCAGTCAGCATCGAGGGGCAAGGCTATGAACGATTGACCGAGGCGCTCGAGACGGGGACACCTTCGACCAAAAGTGGGGAAGCAGGCGAGTACATGTATTTGACGCTGCTGAAAGGAAATCGTGGTCAACAGTTCGAGTTGAGTTACCACAAACGTTCGCAGAAAGTTGATGTCTTCGTGAAAGATATGAACACGGACGAACAGTTCAAGTTGTCGAGTGAAGGTGCGAAAATATTCCATGAACTTTTTCCCAGTGCCGTGGAGTAAGCAGAACGTTTGGTTTGATGAGACTTCGGCTGCAGCGACGATTGGCGGTGTCGATGAATCCGCCAATCGCGCGCAACTGACCGAAGAATCGACAACTACGTAGAAGCAAATCTTTTTACAAGATTAGCACCGTCAGTTTCACGAAAAGGTCGAATGGGACTCCTGTAAACGAGGAGTTCTTTTTTTGCGATTCATTGTCTGATGACCTGTGATGAAGTTGGTAAATACTTCAAACTCAAGATATTGACTTACTGTTAAAAACGGCGCTAGTCAGGACTTTTATCACAAGTTACACTTGAATTCGATTGTACTAACAAAGGAAAAATGTCCTGAAATAACTCAAATTATAAAGGTGGGAATTATCGGAATGATTGAAACGAGAGATGTCAGCCTATCGTCACCAGACGTGCTTCGCGCCATCGAAGCGAACATGGCGATGATTCGATTTGACCGCCAGCGCCGTGTCGTCGATGTGAACGACGCCTTCGCCAAGGCGATGAAATACAAACGCGATGAGATGGTCGGGATGCAGCACCATCTGTTCTGTACGCCGAACTTCGTCAACAGTACGGACTATCAAGCGTTTTGGAACAAGTTGTTCGACGGGTTCAGCTCGGCCGACAAGATCGAACGCATCGACGCCCGGGGCGACTCGATTTGGCTCGAGGCGACGTATATGCCAATCTATGAGGGGGATGACGTCATCGGTGTCGTCAAGATCGCCTCGGACATCACCGAGCGGCAACAGACGATCGAACGATACGCCCGCACGTTCCGTGATATGGCCGAGAATCTTGATGACCGGGCCCGCCGTGGCATGGAGGAGAGCCTACATTTGAAGCGGACGATTGAGCGGCTCGAGTCGGACGCATCGGTAAACTTGAAGACGCTCGGCAACCTTCAAGACCAAGCGGCAGAGATCACGAAAATCGCCAGTACGATCAAAGAGATCGCGGCCCAGACGAACCTGTTGTCACTGAACGCCGCCATCGAGGCGGCACGGGCAGGTGAACACGGCCTCGGCTTCAACGTCGTCGCGACCGAGGTTCGTAACTTGTCTCGTCTCGTCGAGCGCGCCGTCATCGAGGTCCGGGCCAACACCGAGGGGATGAACAAAGAGCTCGCCTCGATTGTCGACGGCGTCTCACGATCGAACGAAGACATTCATGCGAGTGTCAACATCATGGAAGCGACGCTCGAACGCTTCGGGAAGATCGAGCAGTCGGCCCAGTCATTGAACGGGACGGCCGAACAGTTCACTTCGGCGATCTGACGAAAAAACCAATTGAAGGAACCGCCACCGTCGTCGGTGGCGAGTCCACTCAATTGGTTTTTTTGACGATGAGCGTATGACCGTGTTGTCTCAACCACGCCATCACCCCATCGACGTCCGGATAAACAGAGGATAAAGTCGACCAAAACGATTTGGAGTGGTCGAAATGGACGAGATGTGTCCATTCGTGGGCGATGACATAATCCATCACTTCGATCGGCGCGAGCATGAGCCGGACGTTGATCGAGATCGTTCCGCGCGAGCTGCACGAGCCCCAGCGCGTCTTTTGATGGCCGATGCGGACTTTCGCAGCGCTCACCCCGAGCAGACGTTCATAGTGGGGCGCCCGCTTGGTGACATAAGTGAGCGCCTCGTCGCGGAGCCACGCCTCGTATGCGGCCCCTATCCTGGACTCGTCCCACCGGTCCGGGCACCGGAAAGCTGTCCCGTCGTAGTCGAAGGCGTCAACGGCGTTCGTGCGCATGAGCGGCACGGTCTCACCTCGATAACGGAGCCGGTCGTTCGGCAACGACGGGGTTTTAGGTAATGCCGCGAGCCGGTCGTTTATCCAGTCCGCATGCTCGCTTAAGATCGTCTCGACGACCCGGTTCGACAACCGGGCCGGGATGCGGAGCTCGATCCCTTCGGCCGTTATGTAGAAAGCCGCTTTCTTTCGCCGTTTATGGCGGATGATACTTACGCTCATCATTGTCACCTCCAAACACTGTTCTCGGTCGATTATAGCCGACGTCTCGAAAATCCGCCACGCTTTTGACGACCAGTGGCTTCAATTTTTGTTACAGTAGGGACAGGAGGGATCACTATGAAATCAATCTTACATCAACCGCTTGACCGGGTCGGCACCGACTCGGTGAAATGGGACGGCCTCGAGCGCTGGTTCCATGTGAAGTCTGACGTACTGCCGCTCTGGGTGGCCGATATCGATATCCGCACGGCACCTTCGATCTCGGAAGCGCTCGCGGCGCGTGCGGCGACAGGAGAGTTCGGCTATACGATGTTCGCGAAAGAAGCCCAGGAAGCCGTCAGCTCTTGGTACGGGCGGAGACACGGACTCGACGTCACCCCCGAACATGTGCTGTTCTCGAGCGGGGTCGTGCCCGGACTGACCCACATCGTCGAGGCGTTGACGAAGGAAGGGGACGGGATCGTCATCCAATCACCGGTCTATCCACCATTCCATGAACTCGTGACCGGGTTGAAACGCGTTGTGCGTGACGCCCCGCTCAAACAAGTCGATGGCAAGTATGAGATGGATTTTGACGCCCTCGAACACGCAATGCGACAGGCGAAACTGTTTTTGCTCTGTTCACCGCATAATCCGGTCGGTCGCGTCTGGACAGAGTCCGAGCTCGCGCGCGTCGTCGAGTTGGCGAGAACGTACGACGTCATCATCGTCGCCGACGAGATCCATGCCGATCTGACGTATCCGTCGCAGCACCATACGGCGATCAACCGACTCGACGACCGGGTCATCACGGTGAGCGCCCCGTCGAAGGCGTTCAACATCGCCGGTTTGTTCGCGTCGTACATCATCTGTCCGGATGACGCCTGGCGCAAACGGATCATCCAAGTCCAAAACAAACACCACGTCCTACCGACACCGTTCGCCAATACGGCCATCATCGCCGCCTACACAGACGTCCGGGCGGAACGATGGCTCGACCAGCTGACGGCCGAGCTCGAGGAACAAGCCACCTATGTCGTCGAGCGCCTGAATGCCGAGTTACCCCGGCTGACGTGCTTCATGCCGGAGGCGAGTTACTTGTTATGGATCGATTTCGCCGCGCTCGGCCTTGAGCCCGAAGCTCGGAAGAAATGGCTCCACGAGGAGGTGCGGGTCTTCTTGTCACCGGGTGTTCCGTTCGGGGGGGCGGCGTCGACGTTCGAGCGTCTCAATTTCGGTACATCCCGGACGATCGTTGACGAGGCGCTCGGACGGATCAAGACCCATTCCGACGGAAAAGCGTTTGTATGAAACGAGAAACGGGAAAAATTTCAGAACGAGTCAGTCAAGATGACGTGGCGACAGAAAGCGAGTGAGGCAGATGGAGACGATCAATTGGAAGAAGAAGATGGAGGAGCAGCTGAGGCGTAGCGGGTTTACGCTAGAGGTTGAGAATATGGCCAACATCGGAATGACGGAGATCCACGCGTCCTCGTCGCCGTTGATCTCTTATCCGCTCCGTATCCGGCTGTATGTGCGCATGGGCTGGCTCATGTGTACCGTCGATGCGACGACGGTCGACCGGAGCGAGGACCACCCGTTGTTCGAGCGGATGATCGCAGCGGTGTTCGAACGGATCGTCCGGCACCTCTACCACGCCTACGACTTCCACGTCTTGACCTATATCGGGAACACCGGCAACTATATCGCCCCGAAAGACTCGGATACGGGGGAGATCGTCCGATTGCTCGCCCAAATCTGGAACGACCGCTCGTACCTGCATCTCGAGACGTATGAGGAGTTCCCGGCGCTATATGTGACACCGCCTTGGGCGCATCAGGCGTACGCCATCGAGAGCACGGACGACGAGTGGATCATCTACGCGGGGCGCAGCGGCCGTCAAGCGACCGACTACCGGGCCGATGGGGTCGAACTGCGCCCCCACCGTCTCGCCGAAGGGGACCTGTTCTTTCCGGTCGACCGGATCTCGAAACAGCACGGACCGTTGGCGCTCGCCGAATGGCTCCGGCTCGAGCGCAGGGAAGTCGAAGACTTCATGCTCGCGTTCATGCGAACGATCCGGAAGTTCGACCCGTCGTTCGGGTTCGCCTGGGGCGGGACGGACACGTTCTTCCACGGCGTACCGGTCGAACCGTACGCCCAAGTGCTTCGGCTCGAGAGCGGGAAGCGCCGTTACCGGGTCATGAACAACTCGGCGAAGCGGCTGTTCGCAGTCGCCGACGACCCGGTCGTTTGTCTGAAAGAAGTCGAGCAGACGTTGCGCACGGTCCGTTTGCCCGAGAACCGGGTCTCGGCCCTCGGACAGCTCGTCATGGGAGTGTGGCAGCAGTTCGAGTCCGATGAGTCGACCTATATTCAAGAAGTCGCTTATCGCGGCATATCCAAGTTTCAAATCGAAGAGAAGATCGGCCACGCGCTTGCGAACCAGCAACGGATCCGCTGGGTCGAGAAGGCAGACTCTCACCAGTCGATCATCGAGTACGCCCATCTTCGGATCTCGTTCCCGAAACGTCCTCCCGGTATCGTCACCGTCGAACCGATCGAATCCACTTATGAAAGAGGTGCTCTATGAGAATCGTCGATGCACGCGCCATGTCAATCAGCCACGAAGACTTGATCGCCGTCACCGAGTCGTCCGTGTACTACCGTGAGAAGACGGGGGAGACGAGCTTTTCCATCTTTCGGTACGATGAAGCGGATGGCACCATCACGCAAATCAATCGCCGCGTCTTCGAAGACTATGGCATATCAAAACTGTTCATCAGCGCCGACCGTGTCTACTTTTTGAACGAGACCCCGGACCGGACCGGGGTCGTGAGCACGGAACTGATCGCGTTCGACTATCGTACAGGTGATGAAGAAGTGCTGACGACGTTCGAGAAACGGGGCAACAGCACGTTATACTGGGTGCTCGCCGACCGTTACTTCCTCTTTTTGACGAGTTTCGAGGCGACGGACGAGGCGTGGCTGTTCGACGCCGAGACGTCCCGCGAAGAACGTATCCGTGACGAGCGGCTCGTCGGCCATGCCGGGCGCTTCCGTGAACTGTATTTGTTCACGACAGAGCTCGAAGGTGTGTCTTACATCGTATGTAACGCACGGTTGGACGAGTTTGATTACTATGACGCGCTCGAATCGGGACGCATCTCACCCGATGACCCGATCGACCATTCCGAAGCGATTCTCATCTGTCCGCTCGACGAGGCGGTCGAGGCCGTTTGGTCGAAAGCGGACGAGATCCCGTTCGATGATTTGATCCGGTTGCAAGGGGAGGGGGACACGGTCCAGTATCTCGGGGAGCGTGACAAAAAACTCCGGTTTGCGGCGTTCATCGACGCAGCCAATGAGGAGACGGTGTACGAACTGGCGGCACCGGACGTCCTGCACGAGCTCGCCGTCGTCGACTGGGGTGCCTATGAACCAATCGATTTCACGTATGACGACGTCAGTTCGACCATCTTCATCAAGGTCGAAGAATCGAGGGAGCATACGGAGTTGATCGATGCGACGACCGGGGCGAGATTTTTGGACACGGCACCGTTCGAACGGGTGCTCGACGCGAACTACTTCATCCACGAATCGGCCGATGGGCGCACCGGCGGGGTCAGCATCTTCAACTTGGAGGCGAACGAGCGACAGGCGTTCGAAGACGCTTATTATACGGTACTCGACGAGACGATCGTCATCTTGTCGACGAAACAACTATAAAAGCACGGCCCTCGATTCGTAGAGGGCCGTGCTTTTATAGTATGGTTTACATAACATATTATCGTAAACCAGATAGCGCTTGTTTTTTCTTCTCGTCACCGATATGGGCATAGACTTGCGTCGTCGCCACCGACTCGTGACCGAGCAGTTGTTGGATCGTCAAGACGTCGACCCCGCTCATCGCCAACCGGGAAGCGAACGTGTGGCGAAGTTTGTGGGGCGTGACCTGCTTGTGGGTCAAGAACGGGAGGTACGGTTTCAACCGGTCGATATGTCCTTTGAGCAGGTGTTGCACCGTCCTGACCGAGATGCGTCTTCCTTTCTCGGAACGGAACAGCGGCCCGGTCCCGTCTTGACGATGGTCAAGCAGCAACGGCTCGAGCGGGGAGGCGAGCGGGATGACCCGCTCTTTGTTCCCCTTCCCGATGACACGGATCGTCCCGGTCGCGAGGTCGATGTCGCTCCAGTCGAGCCCGACGAGTTCGGAGACGCGCATCCCGGTCAGTCCGAGCAGCTGGATGATCAGAAAATCACGGTCGCGGTTCCGTTCGTACCAGCTCGCCTCGCGGTCGGACATGCCGACGTTGCTGCGGACGAGCGTCGAGAAGTCGAGCCACTCGTGTTCCGTCAAATAGACCGGGTTCCGTTTGGCGCGCTTTGGACGCTCGACCGCTTGGAATGGATTGTGCGATGCGATCCCGGACTCGATCAAGAAGTTGAACAACGACTGCATCGTCGACAACTTTCGGTTGATGACGCTCGGGGCGTTGTCGAGCTCGAGCGCAAGATAGGACGCGTAGGCATCCGCGCCCGCATAATCGAGTTCGACGAACGAGGCGAGGTCGACCGTGGTTGGGTCGACCTCGGATGCGCTAGCGGCCTCGACCCACCGGAAGAAGTCGAAGAAATCGTATAAGTACCGTTGGGCGGTCTGTTCTGAATAGTGTTTCGCGGCCAAATGGTTCAAGAAACGTTGGATGAAGCCGGGCATGCGCTCGTATCCGTTCAGCTTGAAACGCTGCGTCGTGACACGTGCCGGCGCTTGCCCGAGCTGGCGGAATATACTCAAAAAATCTCTCCTTTTGTTAACTGATCGATGTGACGATCCGGTCCTTACCGGCCTGTTTCCCGGCCCGGAGGCGGTCGTCTGCTTCTTTGACGAGTGTGTCGACGGCCTCCAATCCGTCGCGGCACGAGACGCCGAACGTCATCGTGACGCTGAGGCGACGCCCGTCATAGATCGTCTCGGTCGCCTTGATTCGTTCCCGGAGGCAGTCGAGCGTCTGTGCGACCTCATCTGCTGTCTGATTGCTCAAAAACAGCAAGAACTCTTCTCCGCCCCAACGGACACAGATCCCGTCGGTCCGCTCGAGGGCGGCGGCGACTTGTTTGAGGACGAGGTCGCCACAATCATGGCCGTGGCGCTCGTTGAACGCTTTGAAGTGGTCAATATCGGCGAGTGCGACGGCATATGGGCGGCCGTCTGCGACGGCTTCCATGACGGCTTGCTCGATTCGTTGATAGCCGGTCATCCGGTTATATAGCCCGGTCAATCCGTCCCGTGAAGCGAGGACGTTCAATCGTTCGTTCGACCGTTCTAACTCGGTCGTCACCTCGACGACCGAGTTCTCGAACACGAACGTCAGCCCGGCGATGAGTGCGATCGTCGACAGCAGACAAGTCAGCCCGATCACTTGCTCGATCATGGGGGCGAGCGGCTGTGTCCCGACCGTGACGTTCAAGTAGAGGAAGCTGTAGATCGCCATCGCGAGTCCGGTCGACATGATACGGACCAAGCGACTGACGTTCGGCATGAAGAACACCCCGTACGCCACCATGATGATAAAGTAATGGACGTTCGCGCCCCACCCGAGGACGATCGTCGAGATGATGGCGTTATAGACGACTTCGACGAACAGTCCGGTAAAGAATATCCGGTAGTACCGTTTATGTACGAAATAGAATGAGAGCGTGTAATAAAGAACGCTGAACACGTTCGACCAGGCGAGCACGGTGACGTCGAGCCGCCAAAATGTGATCAGGAACACGACATGGATGAGCCATGCGAGCGCGTTCCCGTAAAAAGTGATGCGGTAATTATACAGTGTACCGCGACGTTCCTCATAGGCAGTCCCCACGTGAACACCTCCTCGTTCCAGTATACCGAAACGGTAAGGATTTGCCTACGCCTGTTCATGAATCAAGTCAATCCACTCTCTGTAAACGTTGATTTAAGGACGTTATAATTGCGTGAAATATCTATTTCACGCAATGTTTATAGAAGCGTCGTTTGATTCGTTAAAACAGACGTTGGTGGCATCGTTCGATTTAAAAGCGAATCAACAGGGTGACAATACATTATTATGTAAACCACTATGAGGGATATAAACTTTTGTTTCGACAGCCGTTCATCCGTTAAGCGAAAATAAAGCTTGAAACGGGGAACGAGGTAACGTTACACTGAGAACGTAAACAAAAGGGGGATTTCAGGATGGACGACCAACGTTTGAAACAACATCTCGCTGAAGCGAAGACGATCGCTGTCGTCGGTGTGTCATCGAACCCGAACAAGACCGCCAACCAGATTGCGGAGTATTTGCTCCTGCAAGGGTATACGGTCATCCCTGTCAATCCGACGCTCGAGACGTGGAACGGCCGCAAGGTGTATCCGACGGTCGAGAGCATCCCGGGACGAATCGATATCGTCGACGTGTTTCGCCGGAACGAATATTTGGCCGGCGTTGCCGAGGACGCGGTCCGTCATGGGGATGTCGGACTCGTCTTTAACCAGCTCGGTCTGTCGAGCAAGGACGCCGAACGAATCGTTCATGCTGCCGGACTTGACTACATCGAGAACCGGTGTATTTACGTCGAGCATGCTCGACTCCTCGGCTGAGACCTGCCCCTGCGGCAGGTCTACTTTTTTTCACGCGTCGACGGCGCGGAGAGGAAGGCTTGCCAGAATCCCGAAACAGCTATACAATTAGGTATGAAAAACGAACATGTGTTCGAATATGAGGTGACTGACATGTCAACAAAACTATTTAATTATAATGAAGACGCCATCCAAGTGCTCGAAGGGCTCGCTGCCGTTCGGAAACGACCAGGGATGTATATCGGCTCGACCGACCATCGCGGGCTGCACCATCTCGTCTACGAGATCGTCGACAACGCGATCGACGAGGCGCTCGGCGGTTTCGGTGACCAGATCGATGTGACGATCCATAAAGACGATGCCATCACGGTCCGTGACCACGGGCGCGGGATGCCGACCGGGATGCACGCCTCGGGAAAACCGACACCGGAGGTCATCTTCACGGTCCTCCATGCCGGCGGTAAGTTCGGACAAGGCGGCTATAAGACGTCAGGTGGACTGCACGGTGTCGGCGCCTCGGTCGTCAACGCGCTCTCGAGCAAGCTGCTCGTCACGATCTATCGCGACGGCAAGGTGTTCGAGCAGACGTTCGCTGACGGCGGTGTGCCACAGACGACGCTCCTCGAGACGGGGAAAGCCCGCCAGACCGGGACGAGCGTCTACTTCAAGCCGGACACAAGCATCTTCTCGACGACGACGTATAACTACGACACGCTCGCCGAACGGCTCCGAGAGTCGGCTTTCCTATTGAAAAGGTTGACGATCACGTTGACCGACGAACGCTCGGACAAGCAAGAGACGTTCCATTACGAGAACGGGATCGCCGAGTTCGTCCACTATTTGAATGACGACAAGGCGACGCTCCACCCGACCGTCTACTTCGAAGGGACCGAGAACGACATCGAGCTCGAACTCGCCTTCCAGTTCACGGACGCCTACTCGGAGAACGTGTTGTCGTTCGTCAACAACGTCCGCACCCGGGACGGCGGGACGCATGAAGTCGGCGCCAAGACGGCGATGACCCGGATCATGAACGAGTACGCCCGCAAAAACGGCTTGTTGAAAGAAAAAGACAAGAACCTCGACGGCGGCGACGTCCGTGAAGGGTTGACGCTCATCGTCTCGGTCCGGATCCCGGAGGAGTTCCTCCAGTTCGAGGGACAGACGAAGTCGAAACTCGGCTCGCCTGAAGCCCGTGCCAGCGCAGACGCCGTCATGGCCAAGCAGCTGACGATTTTCCTCGAGGAGAACCCGCAGATGGCGACGATGCTCATCAAGAAAGCGATCCGCGCGGCCCAGGCCCGTGAAGCGGCCCGGAAAGCGCGTGAAGAGGCGCGTAACGGCAAGAAAAAGAAACGTTCGAGCATCTTGAACGGGAAACTGACGCCGGCGACATCAAAAAACGCCGCCAAGAACGAGCTGTTCCTCGTCGAGGGGGACTCGGCCGGCGGTTCGGCCAAACAAGGCCGTGACCGGACGATCCAGGCGATCTTGCCGCTCCGCGGGAAGGTCATCAACTCGGAGAAGTCGAAACTCAATGACATCATGAAAAATGAGGAGATCAACACGATCATCCACGCGATCGGCGCCGGGGTCGGACACGATTTCGATCTCAGTGACTGCAACTTCGACAAAGTCATCATCATGACCGATGCCGATACGGACGGGGCCCATATCCAAGTGCTCTTGCTGACGTTCTTCTTCCGTTACATGCGACCGCTCGTCGAGGCGGGCAAAGTGTTCGTCGCCTTGCCGCCGCTCTATCGCATCTCGAAAGGGAAAGGCAAGTCGGAGCAGTTCGAATACGCCTGGGACGAGGAAGCGCTCGAGAAACTCGTCAAAGTGTACAAAAAAGGCTATATCATCCAGCGCTACAAAGGTCTCGGTGAGATGAACGCCGATCAACTGTGGGAGACGACGATGAACCCGGACACACGGACACTCATCCGCGTGACGATCGATGACGCTGCCGTCGCCGACAAGCGCGTCTCGGTGCTCATGGGGGACAACGTTGCCCACCGCCGCGAATGGATCGAGGAGAACGTCGCCTTCGGGCTCCAAGAAGATGATTCGATCATCGCCAATGAACATGTGACTAAAGCGATTGAGGAAGTGATGTAACGATGTCGACGATTCAACACATTTTAAACTTGTCGCTCGAACAGGTCGTCGGAGACCGTTTCGGGCGTTACTCGAAATATATCATTCAAGACCGGGCGCTCCCGGACGCGCGCGACGGGCTCAAGCCCGTACAGCGCCGGATCTTGTATGCGATGCACCATGAAGGCAACACGAACGACAAGGCGTACCGGAAATCGGCCAAGACGGTCGGGAATGTCATCGGGAACTACCACCCGCACGGTGACTCTTCTGTCTATGAGGCGATGGTGCGTCTGTCGCAAGACTGGAAGCTCCGCTACCCGCTCATCGATATGCACGGGAACAACGGCTCGATGGACGGCGACTCGGCTGCCGCGATGCGGTATACCGAGGCACGGCTGTCGAAGATCGCCGGTGTCATGCTGACGTCGATCGCGAAGAACACGGTCGACTATACGCCGAACTTTGACGATTCGACCGAGGAACCGCTCGTCTTGCCGTCACTCCTACCGAACCTGCTTATGAACGGGACGACCGGGATCTCGGCGGGGTATGCGACCGAGATCCCACCGCACAACTTGACCGAGGTGCTCAATCTCGCCATCGCCCGACTCGCCGGCGAAGTCGAGACACCGAATGACGCCTTCCGTTACATGCAAGGTCCCGACTTCCCGTCCGGTGGCACGGTCATGGGCAAAGACGGCATCTTGAAAGCGTTCGAGACCGGTAAAGGCAAGATCATCATCCGCGCCAAATCGGTCATCGAGCCACTCAAGGGCGGCCGTGAACAGATCACGATCACCGAGCTCCCGTATGAGGTGAACAAGGCCAACCTCGTCAAGAAGATGGAAGAGCTCCGTCTCGACAAGAAAGTCGAAGGCGTCGCCGAAGTCCGTGACGAGACCGACCGGACCGGGGTCCGCGTCGTCATCGAATTGAAGAAAGAAGCGGACGCGGAAGGTGTGCTCCACTTCTTCTTGAAGCATACCGACCTGCAGCTCGCCTATAACTACAACATGGTCGCGATCGTGCAGCGGACACCGAAACAGCTCGGTCTGTTACCGATCATCGATGCGTATTTGAAACACGTCGAGGAAGTCGTCACCCGCCGGACGACGTTCGAGCTCGAACAGGCGAAGAAACGCGCCGAGATCGTCGACGCGCTCGAACAAGCCATCTCAGTGCTTGACGAGACGCTCGAACTGATCCGTTCGGCCAAGGACAAGTCCGAGGCGAAGCAGAAGCTCATGGATCGCTTCTCGTTCACGGACCGTCAAGCCGAAGCGGTCGTCATGCTTCAATTGTATCGTTTGACGAACACAGACATCGTCGAGCTCCAAAAAGAAGCGAAAGTGTTGCAAAAAGAGATCGCGCGCCTCGCCAACATCTTGAACGTCGACGCGACGAAGCGGAAACTCATCTCAAAAGAGTTGACGGCGCTCCGCGACGAGTTCGGTGATGAGCGGCGTTCGGTCATCGAGGCCGAAGTCGAAGAATTGAAACTGAAGACCGAGGTCATGATCGCCGTCGAAGAGACGATGGTGTTCGTCAGCCGCGACGGCTACGTGAAACGTTCGTCGATGCGCTCATACGGCGCCTCGAGCGAGGATATGCCGGAGATGAAACAAAAAGACCGGTCCGTCCTCCTCACACAGGCGATGACGACCGACCACTTGCTCGTCTGGACGAACAAAGGCAGCTACCTGCTCATCCCGGTCCACCAGATCCCGGAGACGAAATGGAAAGACGCGGGCCAACACGTGGCCAACCTCGTGCCGATCGAAGGCGAGCAAGTCGTCTCGGCCGACGTCGTCTCGACGTTCGAGACGGACGCGCACTGCCTGTTCGTCACGAAAGACGGCATGGTCAAACGGACACCGCTCCGTGACTATGACGCCCAGCGCAAGTCGAAGGCGCTCATGGCGCTGAAACTGAAAGGGGACGACGAGGTCGTCTTCGCCGGCATCAGTGACGGTCCAGGCCAACTCTTCCTCGTCTCTGAGCGTGGATACGGGCTTTGGTTCAAAGAAGACGACGTCCCGGTCGTCGGACAGCGTGCCGCCGGTGTCAAAGCGATGAACTTGAAAGACGGTGACGTCGTCGCCGACGCGTTCGCCTTCTTCACACCGCCTCTGTTCGTCCTCGTGACGCAACGCGGAGCGGTCAAGAAGATGAAGCTCGAAGACCAATTCGACTGCACGAACCGCAACTTGCGTGGCACGATGCTCATCCGTGAGGTCAAATCAAAACCGCACCAGATCCGCCGCGTGCTGCCGGTGCATGGGGATGAAACGATCCACATCGTCGGCAAAGAGACCGCGAAGACGGTCAACGCGAAACAACTGACACTGCTCGACCGCTACGCCAACGGCTCATTCGTCTTCGACGAGGAGACGTTCGGTGACATCGAGGACGTCTATCTCGATTGATTCAGCAAAAGCCTGCACACGCGACAGTATATGTCATGTGTGCAGGCTTTTTTTGTCTCTATTCGTCTTTGTCAGTCATGGAACGCTCTAAGATACCGTTCCAAGTCCGTCTGTTGAAGCAAATGGTGTCTGGTGTGCATCTCGATGAGCGTGTACCACTCTTGCGCGTTCAACCAGCCGAAGCCGCCATGTAGCGCTTTACAGTTCGGGTCGGCCGCGTGAATCATCGGCGCACACTTCTCCAACCGTGTGATGAGGTCGTCAAGACGGCGTTTCAAAGCTTCACGGCTATCGGTATTGTCGGGCGGGGCGTTCATTTCGTCCGGTAGTTTGATTTTAATAGGGGGGAATCCACCGTCGCTAAACAACAGCTACCCAAACTCGGTCTTCCCGAGCGGTTGGTGCTCAGCATTCGTCAGACATGCTTCCATCTCGTCTAGATACTCATGGGCGACGACGATGATATGGTCATACATCTGCCCGATCGACCAAACATCCGTGAGCCGGGTGTCGTAAACTCCAGACTGGCGCGACAAATACTTTCTTGCGGGAGCGGGTATTATGAAAAGGAACAATCAAGCCCGATGGCGAATGGGATAAGCAGGACAAACGATGGAGGGATTTCTATGTCAGACTGGCTCACTTGGGCCAAACGGCTACAAGCACTGTCGCAAGCGGGCTTGACGTTCACGAAGGACGAGTTCGACCGCGAGCGTTATCTCGAGCTCCAGGAGATTGCGACCGATATGTTCGAACGACAGTCGAACCTCGCCTTGCATGAGATCACTGAACTGACGCACGTCAACGGCTACCCGACACCGAAGCTCGACGTACGCGGTGTCGTCTTCCGAGACGACGAGTTGCTGCTCGTGCGTGAGCGGTCGGACGGGCTGTGGACGCTGCCAGGCGGCTTCTGTGAGGTCGGGCTGTCACCGTCAGACAATATCATCAAGGAAATCGGGGAAGCGGCAGGCTTTGATGTCGCCCCGATGCGCCTCGTCGCCTTGTTCGATATGCACCGTCACCCGCACCCGCCGTTGTCACAACATTATTATAAACTGTTCATCGAGTGTGAGCTGATCGGCGGGGAAGCTCAAGTCAGCCATGAGACGAGCGAGATCGGCTTCTTCTCGCGTGACGCCTTGCCGCCGTTGTCGCTCGCCCGCAACACGCTCGAACAGCTCCATATGTGCTTTGACGCCCGGTGGCAGGACGATTGGGTCACACTGTTCGACTAGGAAAGGGGAGGTCTTATGAAAGTCACACGGATTGAAGATGTCCACCAGCTGACGTTCTATTCACCCGTCTTGCCGATCAACGTCCAATTGATCGAGAAAGAGCTCGGCCTCGTCTTGATCGATACCGGGTTGAAGCAGAACGCCGCTGACATTTTAACGTATATCGAGGCACAAGACCGCCCCCTCCTCGCGATTTTGCTCACCCACGCCCACGGGGACCACGTCGGTGGGGTCGATACGATCCTGAAGGCGCATCCACACGCCGAGCTTTACGTCTCACGCCGTGACGCCCGCTTGTTAGCAGGGGACCGAACGACGGACTCAGGTGAGCGGCCACTCAACATAAGAGGCTCGTTGCCGCCGATCCGGTCGCTACCGGACAAGCTGCTCGACCCGGGTGAGCGGCTGTTCGGTCTTCGCGTCTATGCCGCCGCCGGCCACACCCCGGGCTCGATTGCTTATTTCGATGAACAGCATCGCCTGTTGTTCGCCGGTGACGCGTTCCAATCACATGGGGGAGTCGCAGTGGCAGGGGACACGCGTCCGTTGTTCCCGCTCCCGGGTCTGGCGACATGGGACAAGCGGGCCGCGGTCGACCATGCCGAGCGGTTGCTTGACTTGGCGCCGCGTCATACGTTCGTCGGCCACGGCAAAGCGCTTGAAGGCACACATCGGCTCTATTTGGCACTGAAACGAGCTAAGCGTAAGCAAGCCCGTCGCTTTTCACGATAATCTTTGGGGGTATGACAGATGGAGTTACGGGAGATTCGGACGACGGATTACCGGCAAGCCGAGCAAATGCTCGAGATTCAACGGAACGCCTATGCGGTCGAGGCCGAACTGATCGGATTTGACGAGATTCCGGCCCGATATGAGACGGTCGAGGTCATTCAAAACTTGCCGGGTCTGAGCTACGGCTTATACAACGAGGAGCGGATGATCGGGTTTGTGACGATCGAGGCGGCCGAGAACACGGTCGAGATCACGAAGCTGTGCATCGATCCGACATACTTCAGGGCGCGGCTCGCGACGACGTTGTTAGAACACGTGCTCAGTCTACACGAGGACAAACTTGTCTACGTGCATACCGGCAAACATAACGGTCCGGCCAAACGATTGTATTCGAAGCTTGGCTTCGAGCCGAGCGCCGAGTTCGAACCGGAACCAGGTGTCACATTGATCCGGTTTACGCGAATTTGATCCCGATCTCATAATTTCAGATTCTGTCTCACTACTTTAAGTATACTAAAGGATTGAGACAGAGTTTTATTTTTACTGATAATATATGTTATGTAAACTAATAAAATTTGAACCGATTCCCTGATAGTTTTCAGGACTCACCTGCTTCCCACGTTCACGTGATCAGTTATGTTGGCAGGTCGTGCTTCCCTTAGCCACCGATTCGTTTTGTTTTTCCTCGCTCAGACGTTGGCACAGCTTGATTTCGTTCAGATTTTATAAAATGCATCCTCTTTTCAGCCAGTCATAGATCGGTTTCTGGACATCCTCAAGCGCAATAGGAATGTTCGTCTTGGGATCCCATTTTGTCGTTATCGAAATACTGCCCATCACTTTTCCGCCTTTCTTCTCAATCCTTTTTGTAATTGAATCGATAACCTGTTGGGGAACTTTTTCATCACCTTTAGTTATGAACAGCCAAACTTTCTTGTTTTTGAAAGAAGTCTTTTTTAAGTAACTATTAATTGCCGGAGGCGTCTTTCCTGCCCAGACTGGGGTTCCTAGGAATAGATGCTCATATTCTTTTAATGCAAAGTCCATTGGTATGATAACGCCTCTCAGACCAACAAACGCTCCCATTGCTGCACCGGCGATGTTACCGAGTTTTCGCTGCTTTTTATCTTCGATTCTTTGAATGTCAAACTCTGTAAGCCTTTGAATTTCTTTCGCGACTACTTCTGTACTGCCGATCCATGAGTAATATACAATCAAGCTACTATTCTTCATTATGTCACTCCTTACCTCGTTTTTAGCTTTTCCTCCCTCTATCTACAGAGGAAATACCCTTAAACGATGGCAAAGAACCTAACTGTCCTCGCCTGTTCTTGGACAGGGTAGCATAGGCCTTCCTCTCGGGACCTAGTAGCACAGTCCTCTCACCTAATTTAAAAAGCTGAGGACTCATCTTGCCTCTATCTCCCACTTGCGCACCTGTCGATTCTCTAGAGGTTGAAGGTTGGTGAATCGCATGCTGTTCCATAAATTATTCTTATCTGTATTACCTGTATGAAACCCTGATTCAATGACATGACAGCGCTTTTAGAATAAACGTTTCAAAAATATCTTACCTGCTGTTTCTATGTTCTTCGCAGTTGCCTGTAGGCGTTCATCATGCTATTTTTAGACAGACGATACTTTAAGGAGGAACACGAATGAAACGTATGACAAAAGGTTTAGCAGCGGTTATCTTGCTCGCTGTCCCGCTCGCGGCGTGTGGTGATTCTAGCACCGATCAGGCCGATACGACACGCTGGGATGAGATCAAAGAAGAAGGTACGCTCACGGTCGGTACGGCCGGAACACTCTATCCCGCCTCGTTCCGTGAAGAAGAAAGTGACGATTTGACGGGGTTTGACGTCGAGGTCATGAAAGAGATCGGAAAACGTCTCGACCTCGAGGTCCAGTTCAAAGAAATGGCGTTCGACAACATGTTGACGAGCGTCCAGAACGGACAAGTCGATGTCGTGGCGAACGACATCTCGGTGACGGAAGACCGGAAAGAGAAGTTCGCCTTCTCCGTACCGTATAAGCACACGTACGGGACGGCAATCGTCCGGAAGAGCGATCTTTCAGGCATCAAGTCGCTCGAAGACTTGAAAGGTAAAAAGGCAGCTGGTGAAGCGACGACCGTCTTCATGGACGTGGCGCGCCAGTATGGGGCTGAAGAAGTCATCTACGACAACGCGACGAACGACCAATATCTTCGCGACGTGTCGACAGGTCGGACCGACGTCATCTTGAACGACTACTACCTCCAGACGCTCGCCCTCGCCTTCTTCCCGGAATTCGATATCACGATCCATCCGGATATCGCCTATAACCCGCAAGACGTCGCACTCTTGATGAATCAAGACAACGTCGACTTGCAAGAGAACATCGACCGCGTCCTTGAAGAGATGCTTGAGGATGGCACGGTGAAGGAGCTGTCCGAGCAGTTCTATAACGGTGCTGACGTATCCGTCGAACCGGACGTCGACGCGACAATCGTCGAATTGGACTAAGGCGATATGTTCGAAGGTGTGAAGTGGGAAGCGATCTTTGACGCCGACCTCGCCATCCGCTCGTTCCCATACTTGCTAGGTGGGCTACCGAACACGCTCTGGATCTCCTTCCTCAGCATGTTCTTCGGTTTAGTGTTAGGGCTCGTGCTCGCGCTCGGGAAGCTGTCTCCGTCAAGGCTAGTGCGTTATCCGTCGACGTTTTACGTCTCGTTCATGCGCGGCGTCCCGATCTTGATCATCTTGTTCATTCTCTACTCGGGGTTCCCGTTCATCGGGATCGAGTTCGCGGCGCTGACGGCAGCGATTATCGGCTTCAGCTTGAACTCGGCCGCCTATATCGCGGAGATCATCCGCGCCTCGATCCGTGCCGTCGATCAGGGACAGATTGAAGCGGCCCGCTCGCTCGGCATGAACAAGTGGCTGACGTTGAAAGGGGTCACGTTGCCTCAAGCGACGCGGATCGCCCTGCCCCCGCTCTCGAACGTGTTCCTTGATCTGATCAAGGCGAGCTCTCTCGCCGCGATGATCACCGTCCCTGAGATCTTCAACAAGGCGAAGATCGTCGGTGGTCGTGAGTTCGACTATATGACCGTGTATTTGGTCGTCGCTCTGATCTACTGGGGCATCTGCACGTTCATGTCGTTCTTCCAAGACTGGCTCGAGCGGCATTTCGAACGCTATTTGGATACACCGAAACGATGACTGACTTGCCTGATGCGGGCAGGTCAGTTTTTTCGTCGGGCGGCTATTGAGAAAGTGACATGGTATAGTCAACATATTCCATCATTCAATCCAAAGGAGACGCATCACATATGTTCTCAAAACTCTTATTTTTCTCGGCACTCATCATCACACTCACGTATATTTTGTTCGATGGGCCGGCATGGGTCAGTGCTTTAAACCCATATACCAGCATGATCGTCCTCTATTACGTGTTTGTCACGTTTCATCATCGCAAAAAAGCGAAATCTTCCTCTCCGGATTAACGGTGTGCAATGGACGCATTCGGGAACGTCTAGTCTTTAGCGTGCCACCTCGGTCCACGAGTGTGCTATGATTTTCTTAATTATCAGAAAATAGACGGGGGAATTTTATTATGGTGCAACAATGGACGACACATTTAAACGGTTTAGTGATCGGGCAATCGAAAGCGATCAAGCTGTCGACGATCGCCTTGCTTTCAGGGGGACATGTCTTACTCGAGGACCGGCCGGGGACGGGCAAGACGACGCTCGCCCGGAGCCTCGCCTCCTCCGTATCGGCCGCGTTCCAGCGCGTGCAATGTACGCCGGACACGCTGCCGAGTGACATTTTAGGGATGGAACTGTTCAATCCGACGACAGGAGCGTTCGAACGTCGGACCGGACCGATCTTCACATCGATTTTACTCGTCGATGAGATCAACCGGACGACACCACGGACACAGTCGGCGCTCTTAGAGGCGATGCAAGAGCGTCAAGTGACGCTCGGTGAGGTGTCGCTCCGTTTGCCGGACCCGTTCTTCGTCATCGCGACGCAGAATCCGTTCGACGGACAAGGGACGTTCCCGCTTCCGCAGGCTCAGCTCGACCGGTTCTTGTTCAAGCTCTCGCTCGCCCCGCTGTCACGGGAGTCAGAGCGCCGGCTGCTCCGAAACGAGCATTTGAGCGCCGCTCCGTTCACGTTGAAACACGAAGAGCTCGCCGTGATGCAGCAAGCCGTCCGTGACGTGACGCTGCACGAGGCGATGGAGGATTATCTGCTCGACTTCGTCGAGGCGCTTCGGCACCACCGGGACATCGAGGTCGGGCCGAGCCCACGGGCGACACTCGCCTACACGATGGCGGCCCGGGCCCACGCCTACATGGACGGACGGGACTACGTCGCACCGGAAGACATCCGGGCGCTCGCCTTGCCGATTCTCGGACACCGGATCGTCTTGACGGTCGAGGCATCGCTCAAGACGAAACCGTCGAAACTGATCAAATCTGTGTTAGAGACCATCGCGGTCCCATCCGAGGTGTGACATGCAACTCGTCAGCCCGCGCTATCTAGAATCCGCCTACATGTGGCTCTTGTTCGTCGTCGGGGTCTTCACGGCGCTTTACGGGAACGTGTTCCTCGCGAGCGCCTTGCTCGGCGTCAGCATCTACGCGCTCGTCATGCCCGAGCTGTTGTTCCGCCTGGCCGAACACGTCCGTGTCGAAGTGACGGACGAACTGAAACTGTTCCCGGGTGACGAAGAGTCGTACGTCATCCGCCTCATCTCGACTGCGAAAGTCCCGCTCGGTGTCGTCCGCTTGTCGGGTTATCTCCACCCGACCGTCGAAGTGGAAAACCACGCCTTCTGGCGCCAAGAGAATTATGTCGGCGGCGAGTCGGTCGTCTCCTATGACTTACCGCTCAAAGCCATCAAGCGAGGTCCGATCCGTGTCGAGGCGATCGGCATGGAGATCCGTGACCCGCTCCGCATGTTCTCGCTCTATAAAGAGGAACCGCTCGCAAGGATCGGGTACGTCTTCCCAGAGTTCCTGCCTTATCCGATCCCGAAACGCCCACCGACGCTACCGGGTGAGGAGATGGTCCGGCATAGCGCCTACCGTGACCCGGAGACGTTCCAGTCGGTCGCCCCGTATCACGGTCAACCGATGCGTCAACTGTACTGGTCGGCTTACGCGAAGACGGGCGAACTGCTGGCCCGGACCGAGCAACCCGTCCAGGCGAACGAGTACGTCGTCGTCTTGGACTTGTTGACGAAAGACGGCCGCGCCCTCACCCATCAGATGGAACGGGTGATCTCGCAAGCGGCGGCGCTGTGCCGTGACTTCGAGAAAGAGAACGCGAGCTATGGGCTGATCGTCCCGACGCTGACGAAAGATGGGATCACGTACGATCTCGCACCTGGGAGCGGCGAGACCCATTTCCGCAAGGTCATGACGACGCTCGCTTGTCTGTCGGAACGAGACTTCCCGATGGCCCGGTCATTGTTCGAACGGAAAGTCGCCAAATATGGCGGCAGCCAATCGATTCTTCGGCTCGGAGGTGACGGCAAATGAACTGGCTCTGGTGGTTGTTCGCCGCATTTTATGTCGGTCACGTCTATCCGCTCGTCTTCCTGTTGACGCTCCGTCTGCCGCGGAACTGGCAGCTCGGCGTCCAGACTTTGCTCAGTATCGGTGCGCTCTGGTTCTCGTATGAGATGAGCATCACGTTGCTGTTGTTCACGTATGCGCACGCCTTCATCCGCACGCTCGATTGGACCGACCGTTACGCGATCGCGAGCGTGTTGTTCTTGATCACGGATTGGCTGTTCCCACCGGCCGAGCAACCGCTCCTCATGATCGTGTTCCCGTTCCTGTTTTTATTTTGGCAACGGAGCCTGTATTACCGTCGCGACTATAAACGGATGTTGTCGACGCTCGTCGTCGGCCTAGCGGTCGGTCTCGGACTGGCTTTTGTCATCCGGACGGTCAAAGAGCTGTTGTTCGGCGACCTCATCACTTGGATCCGACCGTTCTTGCTTTGGATCGGCGGCTGGTTCGATGGGATCACGCTCGACCCGTCCGACCGGGTCAATCGATTCATGATACCGGACAACCCGAACCTCGATGCCGAGACGATCGCGAACGAGACGTTGCTCGAATCGGCGAAGAATCAGTCTTCCGCGCTAGTCATCTTCTTCATCGTCCTGCTCGTCGGCGGTGTCCTGTTGTTCTTCTATTTACAAAAGCGAAAAGACATCCAAGAAGTGCTGTCGGTCCCGAAAAAGGCCCATCAGACGGCACGGACGGAACGTCGCTTGACGCGGACGCCACGTGATGTCCGCTTGCTCGAGGCCGGACGCCGGCTCGAACAGGTGCACCCTCGCCATCGCGAGGAGACCGCGCACGAGTGGTTGGAACGGATCGACTTTACCGACGGAAGCTTGTTCGCAAGTTGGCTCGAGGCGGCCGAGTACGGTGAGAAAGAAGCGCCGACCACGGTCGTCGAGGCGTTTGAACGACACGTCAAACACGTGTTGAAAAAATAAAACCAGCCAAGATGTTCGGGATTGAACCCGGGCGTCTTGACTGGTTTTTTTATAGGATTGGACTCAACAGACGCGACACGCTCTCTTTGAAGCGAATCCATTTCGTCCGTGTCTCATAACGTTCGAGCGTCAACAGCTCAGCGCACGATTTGTCGCGGTCGAATGCGTCGATGACGGACCGGGCGACAGCCTCATCATAGACGAGGGCTGAAATCTCGAAGTTGAGGTGGAAGCTGCGGGCGTCGATGTTCGTCGTCCCGATCGAAGCGACCTCGCCGTCGATGACGAGCGTCTTCGCATGCAAGAAACCGCCCTCGTACGTATACACCTCGGCCCCGTACCGGACGAGTTCGGCCGCATTGGCGTATGTCGCCCAGTAGACAAACATGTGATCCGGTTTGTTCGGGATCATCAGTTGAATCTTCGTCCCTGACATGAGCGCGATCCGGCAGGCGTCAAGGAAACTCGCGTCCGGGATGAAGTATGGTGTCTGAATGTAGATCGTCTCTTTCGCTTCCCCGATCATCTTGACGAGCATATTCTTTAAATGCTCCGTCGTCGAGTTCGGACCGGACGTGACGATCTGGACGGGTGACTTGAACGCCTCGAGGGTCTTGCTTGGCCAAATGAACTCTTCTTTCAACGCTTTTCGTTTCGTCGGGACGGAACGGTTCCAATCGAGCAAGAACCGTTCAAGCAACTCTTGGACCGCCTCCCCGTTCATCCGCAGATGGACGTCACGCCAATAGCCGAAATGCTGGTTCGTCCCCATATACTCGTCGCCGACGTTGAAGCCGCCGATATAGCCGATGTCGCCGTCGATGACACACAGTTTGCGGTGATTGCGATTGTTGACGCGGAAGTTGATGCCGAGGCTCGACGGGAAGAACGACTTGACCTCGCCTCCGCTTTCGATCAGCTCTTTGAAATGTTTACGTCTCAGCCCTCTCGAGCCGACGGCGTCATAGAGCAACCGGACCCGGACACCGGCTTGGGCCCGGTTGGTCAGCGCCGCGATCAACGCCTGGCCGAGCGAATCGTTCTGGATGATGTAGTATTGGATATTGATTTCTTGTTTGGCCGCCTCGATATCGTCGAACAAGGCCGCGAACTTCTGTTTCCCGTCATGGATGACTTGGATGTCGTTATGATACGTGACGAGCGCGTTTGTCGACGACAGGTTCAACCTGGCGAGACGCCGGTATTTTGCTAACAGCGGGTCTTGCTTGAAGATCAGCTGGTTCCCATCCAACTCATCGAGCTGTTGTTGAACGTGCAACGCATACTCACTACGCCGCTCTTCGTCGACTTGATAGAAGTTGTTCGACTTGATCAAACGACCAAAGAAGATATAGATGAAGAAACCGATGAGCGGCAAAAAGAAGAGGACGAGCAGCCAGGCCCATGTCGAGCCGATGTCGCGCCGTTCAAAGAAGATGATCGTGATGGCGAACGTCATGTTCAAGATGACGAGCAGGATGCCGAACACGCTGATGATGATTTCTGTCGTGAGCATCAGGTTCTCCCCCCTTTTACGATTTGGTACATACCCGGTTTTTCTGACCAGACAAGACCTGATATATCTAGTTTGCCTGATTTCGAAGGAGAAAGGTATACGAGCTTGCAGGTTTGAGCGAATAGAACGCAAAAAAACACCGCGCCTGCGGTGTTTTTGGGGTCGATCGATTAGTTTAAGACTTTGATTGTGATTGATTTACGACCGAAGTTGAGCGCTTGTTCACGTGTCGGCATCAAGAGGTCAATTTTGTTCCCTTTGATTGCGCCGCCAGTGTCTCCAGCGATTGCTTCGCCGTAGCCTTCAACCCATACTTTAGAGCCGAGTGGGATGACTGAAGGGTCAACCGCGATGACTTTTTGGTTCGGGTTCGAACGAACGTCGATACCTGTTGCCGTGATACCAGAGCAACCTGCACAATATGGCGTGTACGCCGTTGCTTCAACTGTCATCGTCTTACCCGAAGCCGGAGCTTGAGTTTGCGTTGTAGACGTAGACTGTTTTGTCACCGGTGCAGACGTTGATGCTTTTGGTTTAGCTGCTGGTGCACTGTTCGCAACCGATGCTGCTTTGGCACCTTTCACAGCGAATTGTTGACCAGGGAAAATGAGATCTGATTTAAGACCGTTCCATGTCATCAATTGATTGACAGAGACACCATTGTTTTTCGCGATCCGATACAACGTGTCGCCTGATTTAACTGTGTAAGTGTTTGAAGAAGCTGTCGCTTTCGCTTCCGACTTCGCAAGCTTCAACACTTGGTTAGGATAAATCATATTCGAGTTTAAGCTATTTGCTTGTTTGATGTCGTTCACAGATACACCGTTGTTCACGGCGATACGGTACAAAGTATCTCCAGACTGAACCGTGTGTGTTGATGCTGCCGAAGCTGGAGCAGCGACTCCTAAACTAAGGCCAGCGAGTGCCGTTAGTGTCAATAGTGGTTTTTTCATAAGAATATTCCTCCCTTTTCTAACGCTCCCTTACTGTAACACCTCTATATTTCACTGCCGTTACAGGCTGATATGAGAGTGATATCAGTTCAGTTACAGAAGCTTTCAGGGAGATGAGAGGAGTCTGAATTCTTACAATCTAGATAAAAATGGCTTTGTTGAGCCGTTTTCAGCTATACTGATAAGGTGAGAAAGGAGGTTTTAGTCTTTGGAACTATTACTGCTGTATTACATTGTGACTAATTTACTAGCGTTTATGTCATTTTTCCTTGATAAACGACGTGCAAAATCCGGGGCTTGGCGTATTTCGGAACAAACGTTGCTCATTCTCGTCTGGATCGGGGGAGCGTTTGGGTCTTATGTCGCGATGCGCCTCTTCCGTCACAAGACGTTGAAGCCGAAGTTTCGAATCGGGGTCCCGGTCGCGATTCTCGTTCACGCCGGGATCACGTCACTTTTCATCTTCTGAGTGGATCCGGCTATCTTTTCTGCTCCATTGTATAGAAGGAACGTGATAAGACGTCTCGTGACAATAGATATATAAATGTCGGATTAATCATTAATTCATCTGGTTAAAGACTGTCAGCCCGGAGTAATCCCGAAACAAATGTTCAAATATTGAGGTGGGATGAAGATGTTGGAACAAAGTTCACTTCAGAGCGTGGAATCGACAACAGGCGCGGTCATGACAGCTATGATCCACGTGACCGATCACTTCCACGCCTTTATAGTGAGGGCGGGTCGCGTCGACTTGATGGTCAACGGGGACCGTCATAGTCTTCGCACCGGGTCGGGCCTTTTGTTAGCGCCGGGGCAACTGTATCAAGTCGTTTCGTCCGAAGAAGCGACTCGGTTCGTCGACGTCCGGGTCGATCCGTACGACTTGTTCGCGCCGTTGCTTGCCGAAAGGTTCGTCACGCCGTTCATGACGGGGGCGACGTTGCCCCTAAAACTCCTCACGCCGACCGAGCGCGCGGAGAAGGCCGTGTTAGATACGATTGACAAGGTATCCCGAAGTTTACATGGCGACTCATCGTTCGCCCTCTTAGATGCCACGCTCCAGATGGCGGTCGTCTGGCGTTACTGGATTCAACAGACAAACGAGCAACCGCGATTGGTCGGTCAAGACCGGATGAAGGCGATGCTCGCTTATATCCATGAACATGTGACGGAGCGCGTGACGCTCGAACAGATTGCCGAGGCCGGTGGCTTGAGCCGGGCGGAATGTTGCCGTTATTTCACGAAGTGGACCGCCACGAGCCCGCTCGCCTATGCATGTGACGTCCGCATGGAAGCGGCGGCGCATCAGTTACAAGAGACGACGGAGTCGGTCGCCGCAATAGCGAGTCGCTTCGGCTACACGAGCGTCAGTCACTTCGTCCAGACGTTCAAGAAAGTACATAAGGTCACCCCGCTCGCTTACCGCAAGGGCAAGAAGACCAAGTGAAGAGGAAATGAAAACAGGAGTCTGGCCGCCGAGTTTCGATGGCTAGACTCCTTCTTTTTGCGTTCTCGATGGACGAGAGACGATGTCATTCCTCATGCACGACCGACACGATGACATTTCCAACTTTCTGACCGGCGTCCACATAGCGGTGCGCTGCGACGATTTCCTCCATCGGATAGATCGAATCGATGACGGCCTTCAGGTCTCCGGCTTCAAACATCTGATTCAACAGGCTCAGATCTTCTTTCCGCTCACTCGCTACTCCCTGTCCGGCAACCGAACTGAACCGGCCTGTTTCCCCGACATGTTTACGAGCCTTCCGTTTATCGATTTTCCCTGCCGCGTCAAACACAGCGTCGTACGTTGTCAGTTCGCTGTCATAGCCCTCTTTTGTATAATCGATGACGACGTCTGCGCCAAGGCTTTTGACCAATTCGAAGTTTCGTTCCCGACAGACAGCTGTCACGTGAGCACCGAAATGTTTGGCGATCTGTACCGCGATGGAACCGACCGCCCCGGAGGCTCCGTAAATCAATACGGTCTTCGCCTGTTCGATGTTCACTTTACGCAAAAAATGAAGAGCTGTCGTTCCGCCGAACGGAAGACTGGCTGCTTCTGCAAAGCTTGCGTGTTGAGGCATGAGTTCGACACACTTCGTCTCTTTGATGCATGCATATTCGGCATAGCCGCCAAATCGCATCCCGGTCAGCGCATAGACACGATCTCCCACCTTGAAGTGTTGTACGCGGCTGCCCGTCTCCACCACTTCACCTGCTAGGACGACACCTAAGACAGGCTGTCTCGGCGCTTTAAAGCCGACGACGACCCGCATCGGCAACTTGCCTGCTGTTGGTACATCTAACGCACGAAGCCGGCGGTCCCCGGATTGAACGGCTGATGCGTGTACTTTAATCAGAAGTTCGGTTGCTTTTGGCACAGGCTTTTCGATCTCTTGAAGCTGTAACACATCCGGCGGACCATATGCGGTACAAATCACTGCTCTCATCGTGTACCTCCTCACAAGTCGCTTGTCTTTTAGCGGGCGGTCCAACCACCGTCTGCTTTCAAGACGTCCCCGTTGACGAAGCTTGAGTCACTTGAAGCGAGGAACAACGCGGCGCTTGCGATTTGGTCCGGTTCGCCAATCGGTGCTTCTCCTGCCGCTTGAATGGCGCGCATCCCGAGCTCGCTCGGCGCCGTGATCGTCGCCCCGATGTTCGTATTGACTCCGCCTGGTGCGATGGCGTTGGCCCGAATCTTGCCGAATGTGCCATACGTCGCGGCGATGTTTTTCGTAAGGCCGATGAGCGCGTGTTTTGATGCGACGTACGCGGCCCCGCCTCGTGTCCCGAACAAACCGCCGACCGAGGCGATGTTGATGATGACCCCACCCGACTCCTGTTTCTCCATCACGTTGATGGCGGCCCGGGCGATCTTCATCGGACCGGTCAAGTTGACGGCGATGACACGGTCCCATACGTCGTCGGTCACTTCACCGACCGTCATGAAGTTGTCCATGATGCCGGCGTTGTTCACTAAAATATCGAGTGAGCCGAACTGCCCCGTCGCCGTCGCGACCATGTTGTCGATGTCCGCTTGCTTCGTCACGTTCGCGGCGATACCGACCGCTTCCCCGCCGGACGACTTGATCTCACTTGCGACCGCCTCGACCGTATCCCCGTTCATATCGACGGCGACGATGCGAGCACCTTCCGCGGCGTATAGCTTGGCGATGGCCCGCCCCATGCCAGAACCGGCACCGGTCACGAGCGCTGTCTTGCCTGATAGTTTCACACAGCATTCCTCCTTGGCTAAGTAGAAGACGACACAGCAAAACGACAAGTGCGGACTGGACACGTGTCAGTAGTTTATACCCGAATTTGAAGCGACCTGCATGCTGTTGATGGAAGAATGTTCTTCTTTTCGTACGATATCTCCTTTACAATGAAAGGAATACATATATTAGGATTTGAGGAAGGGTTGATGACTTGGGACGACATGATGCGGAAGTGATCGGGAGCGGGTCTCCGCTGTTGTTCCTACCGGCTGGGGGATTCTCAGGAAACGAGGGACTGACGCTCGCCGAGGCGCTTGCCGACGACTTCGAGGTCCATCTGCTCGATCTGCCAGGGTTCGGGCGTAGCGAAGGACTCAAAGGGAGAGTCACTTCTTTGGAATTAGCGGATTGGGTGAACGGCTATATCGTGGAAGCAGGACTCGGCCTTGTCCATGTGAGCGGTCACTCGCTCGGGGGCGCGGTCGCCCTCGCGTTTGCCGCCCATTACCCTGAAAAGCTGGAACGGCTCGTCTTGCTCGACGCCGGACATAAGCCGTTCCCGCGTGTCCCACTGCAAGAATATGGCGCGTTTGGACTCGTCGTCCCGCTCTTGAACGTGATCTACCGCATGCTTAAGCCGACAGCCGTCCGGAAAATCGAGGCGAGGTTCATAACGGACAAAGCGGCAGAATCGATTTCAGAGGAACAGTTCAAAGCGTTCTGCACGCAGACGGGGTCACCTGAGCGGGACGAAGTACGCCGGGCCTTGGATGCTCCTGCCAAACTAAGTCCCGGTGGAATGAACTTACTGTTCGGCTACTATAACTTGGACATGAGCCAGCTCATGAGGATGCTCCGCGTACCAACGCTTCTCGTCTACGCTGACTTTATCGACGTGGACACGAAAGAAGCTGAATTGACGAAGACTGCCGTTGCGAGTCTTCAGCAAGACCGAGTTCCGGTCACCTATCAGTCCGTTCCCGGAGGTCACTTCGTTCATTGGAGTCCGGAGTTCCCGCTCGAGCGGGTGCGTCAGTTTTTATTATCAACACAAGGAGCGAGTTCTTATGAAGCGTAATCAACAGCTTGTGCTCATCATCGTCGTTGTGTTTCTACTCTCTGCCGGGATTGTCTGGCAAGTGGAATCGACCGGGCAACCCGAATTATCAGCGACGGCCGAGCCCATCCTGGTCCATCAGATCGCTGACCCTGAGATGACAATCCGTTTCTTCACAGAACGCTACTCAACGGACGAGCTGAGCGATGAACTGTTCATCGAAGGCATCGGCTTAGAGATTACCATCGACGACCGTGTCGAATCGGTTACGTCCCGCTCGCTGTCAGATGATGGTCTCACCTGGTCGGTCGACGGACGGACGTGCGGGGATGAGCCAGACTGTGTTCCGTTTGATATCTTATATGGGATGAATCATGGGACGACGACACGTGTCGTCGTCGAGTTGGACGGGGACCGCTTCGAGCCGGAATTAATGGAAACGAAAGCCGGGAATGACGTCTGGTTCGTCGTCGTCGACCAAATCGAATCGATTGACGCCATCACGGGTTATGACGCCTCGGGTGACGTCGTGTATCGCTATCCTCAATGAAAAAGAGATTCGGGGAGTAGTCCCCAAATCTCTTAACGTTCACAGGCGATCCCGTCTCTATCACGGTCTTTCCCAATGTTTGCTTGGTAGAGTGCCGCGTTGACGAGCGGCTTATACTGCGTCTTGCCGCCTTTGTTTTTGATGGTCTTGTTTTTCGCGACACCACCCTTGTAGGTTTTGTTGAGCTCGGTACAGTTTTTAAACTTTTTGGCAGCGGCATCAGCCGGATTTGCAGGAGCAAGGCTCAGCGTAAACAAAGCGAGACAGGCCACAGTTGCACGAAGCAGTTTCTTCATTCTTATTTCCTCCAAATTAGCAGACGATACGTCTAGCAGTTTTCATCATTATACGGTTGATTACGAGCAATATACCTCTTTTGGAAATGTCATGACGGAAGAAAGGAAGTATTACATTATGGACTTATTCATATTGATGCAAGAGCGCGCAGTACCTCTGCTCGTGCTCACATTTTTCTTGGTACTGAATCTTGCATTCCTAATAGGGGTTTGGAAGAAACGGATCAACTTCTCAAAACTTTTTTTGCTGTTCGCCAGCTCACTCGCTGTGGTTCTCATGATTTCATCCGTCATGCTCATCACATTTACGTTATTCATTGGCTATAATCAGTGACTTTTGCAAATTCCTATTGCCGCAACATCTGTAGAAGGAATAAACCCACCTCTTTTTTTTGAAAGAGGTGGGTTTATTTATGGAAAATTATTTTGTCGCTTCGTATTCCAACGCTTCCCCGTTCGTCTCGATGACGTGCTTATACCAATCGAACGAGTCTTTCTTCATCCGCTCCATCGAGCCGTTACCTTCATTGTCACGGTCGACGTAAATCATGCCATACCGCTTCTTCATCTCGCCCGTCGTGAACGAGACGATGTCGATGATGCCCCACGGCGTGTAGCCGATCAAGTCGACGCCGTCATGGACGACCGCTTGTTTCAACTGCTCGATGTGGGCTTTCAAGTAATCGATGCGGGCCGCGTCGTGAATCTTTCCGTCGACGATCTCATCGACGGCACCGAATCCGTTCTCGACGATGAAGAGCGGGATCTGATAGCGGTCATACAACCGGTTGAGCACATAGCGAAGACCGACCGGATCGATCGCCCAACCCCAGTCGCTCGACTTGATATATGGGTTCTCGACACCGTTTGGCAGACCGCCGTTGACGATGTCGCCGCTGTTGTCGGCGACGACGTCGCTCTTCACGGTCGTCGACATGTAGTAGCTGAAACCGAGGTAGTCGACAGTCCCGTTCTTCAAGATGTCGTCGTCCCCGTCCAGGAACGGGATGTTGTAGCCTTCACGCTCGAACTCGTTCAAGGCGTAGCGCGGATAGAACCCGCGTACTTGCACGTCCGGGAAGAAGTAGCGCTGGCGCATCATCTCCTCGGCGAGCATGACGTCGTCCGGGTTCGACGAATACGGATAGATCGGCACGTGCGATACCATCGCCCCGATCTCGAAGTCCGGGTTGATCGCTTTCCCTTTGGCGACGGCAAGCGCGCTCGCGATCAACTCATGGTGCCCCGTCTGATACATGACCTCACGGGCGTTCTCGCCGTCCTCGACGATGACGCCTGAGTTCGTCCAGAGGAAGAGCGGGTTGTTGACGTCCATCTTGTTGTTGATCTCGTTGAACGTCATCCAATATTTGACCTTGTCTTTGTAACGGTCGAAACAGGCCTCGGCGAAGCGGACGAAATGGTCGACGACGGCCCGGTTACGGAACCCGCCGTATTCGCGAGCGAGGTGGAGCGGCATCTCGAAGTGGGACAACGTGATGATCGGCTCGATATCATGCTTCAACAGCTCGTCGAACAAGTCATCGTAAAACTTGAGCCCGGCCTCGTTCGGTTCGGCGTCGTCACCGTTCGGGAAGATGCGGCTCCAGCCGATCGACGTCCGCAGGCATTTCAAGCCCATCTCGGCAAACAAGGCGACGTCCTCTTTATAGCGATGATAGAAATCGATCGCTTCATGGTTCGGATAAAACTCGTCCGGTTCGACCTTGTCCGTGATCCGGCGCGCGACGCCGTGGGCGCCGGCCGTCAAGACGTCGACGACGCTCGGGCCTTTGCCGTCGGCGTCCCAGCCGCCTTCAAATTGATGGGCGGCGAGGGCGCCACCCCATAGAAAGTCTTTCGGTAATGTCTTCATGTTTATTCCTCCTCGTCTAATCTAAATCACCAACATCGAATCATACACGCCAAGTATAATTGTACCGATACAATTATACAAGTACGATACATTTAGATGCTCGTCGGAATGGTGACGTGGTACAATCGAGTTACCGAATATGAAGCGAGGAATATGCATGTTAAAATACCAACAGATTGCAGCAGAGATCGAACAGTACATCAATCAACATGATTTGAAACAAGGCGATAAACTGCCCGTGCTCGAACAGTTGATGAGCCAATATGCCGTCAGTAAGAGCACGGTGACGAAAGCGCTCGAACTGCTCGAACGGCGTGGGGTAGTCTTCCAACTTCGCGGGAGCGGCATCTTCGTCCGGCGTCATAACCGCCCGGGCTACATGAGCCTGTTCTCGACGCAAGGGTTCAAGAGCAATCTCGGCGACCGCGTCTTGACGTCGGACGTGCTCGACGTCTCGGTCACAAAACCTGACGAGACAGTTGCGCAGAACCTCGGGATCGACGTGACGGACGACGTCTATCACGTCGAACGGGTCCGCTTCGTCGATGGCGAGGTGCTTTGTCACGAGGAGTCGTATTACGTGAAGCAAATCGTCCCGTATTTGAACAGGGAGATCGTTGCCGACTCGATCTTCGACTATGTCCAGAGCGCGCTCGGCGTCACGATCGGCTTCTCCGACATGTACATGCAGGTCGGTCGGTTGAACGCGACGGAAGCCGGATACCTCGGCTTGCAGGCGGACGACCCGACGCTTCGCATCGAGACGATCTTTCATCTCACGAACGGGAAGCCGTTCGACTACTCCCGCATCACCTATCATTACGAGCACTCGCAGTTCGTCGTTCAGGCGAACGGACCTTATATGTGAAAACACCGCTCCTACGCGAATTTGCGTGGAGCGGTGTTTGTGTGGGGTTCAGATGAGCGGTTTACGTTTCAAATCCAGTAACGTATCATCCGTTTTGTAAAGCAATTCGTTGAATCGTTCTGAACCATGCGCTTCGATGAACGCTTCTTCGGATGGGAAGATTGGAATAAACCATACCGGTAACACGGTCTGTTCGTCTCCTTCATAGACGAGAAACGATTCATCAAAATAAAACGGTGTCGTCACATAAATCGAGGAGAATTTCAATCGTTTGAAGACGTTCGGGGGGAGTTCAAAATACTCACCGAGTTTGAAAGCGTGATGTGTCTCGAGTGCATGCGTCGTTAATTGCCACAACAACTCAAGCACATCTTCATACGAACGTTTTTGCTTAAAACTCAACTGTAACTCTTGATGTGTATGAGTCCCGTCCTCGTTTTGTAGCGTATGCCAATGAAGGCCTAGCGTCGAAATCGTGAACGTATCGGTTATAGGGCTATCATCGAACTGCAAGAACTGCACGGCCTGCTCTAACAAATCCTCTGTTTCGAATTGATTCGTGAATTCTCCACAATGGGATTCTAAATGCTCTAAATAATTCATTATGTTTCCAACTTTCCTCATAGATTCTTACTTTACTATGGGTCCCTGTTCTCTATTCATCCAATCCATAATAAACCTCTCTTGGTGGCTGTTCAATGTTGGAAGTTCATGGCGTGAGAAAAAACGATGCTCGTGACTCTCTTCTCCTTCCTGCGTAAGTTCTCCTGAAAATCCCGTCGCATGAAAAATGATTTGAACACTAAAGACTTGATCTCAATTTTCATAAGAAGCATATCCTTCTTTTCCTGAATAAAGCCCAAACAAGCTTAGTTGACTGACTGTAAGACCCGTTTCTTCAAATCTTTCGCGTTGTGCTGCGCTCTCGAATGTTTCACCAGGTTCCATGACACCACCCGGGATTCCCCAAACGTCATAATTTTTACGATGCTGAAGCAAAATTTGATTATTGTGCTCGATTATGACGCCACAACCGACCGTCATTAATAGGTTAGTTCCAATGAGGTCCCGCATGTCTTGTATGTAGTTCAATCCATTTCCTCTTTTCATTATGAATTTCAAAACCGCTTAATCACTCCGTTCACATGGTCGAGAAAGTGATACACGTCGTGCGCATCATGCGCCAGTGCGAAGTTTCCGAAGATATGAGGATGATACTCTCCCATGAACGTTTCAAGTGTCTGTACAGACGTAGGGGATGAGAGGGACTGCCAAAACCCGTTTGCTTTCGGAATGCCGAGCTGGGGTAGCAGTTTGTCTTCAATCAACTTCTTCCAGTCGTCATCATGAAGCGTCAATCGATAGACTTTCTCTTTTGGTCCAAACGTTCCTCCGAGACAGAACGTCAATTCAATTGGATACGCACCACGTGTCACGTGGTAAAAGAACGTCTCATGATCTGCTCTGTCAATCGATTCAAAGGATTCAATTGTCGTTCCTTGGAGTGTCAGCCCCTCACGGGTATAGATCACCAACCAATCCGTTTTATTTGAGAACGTGACGACGCCTTGGCGATGTTCGTCACGGGAAAGTGTCAGCCATGGGGCAATCTCCTCACGATTGCGAACAATCCCGGATGTGACAGACTCCTCTTCTAAGCGTTCAAACGAGAAACGATGTCTCTTTGGCAACAGTACCTTTGTTTTCCGCTCCACGCGTAACGGGAACTCTGTGTCGGTGAGATGTCGGTAAATTAGGCGATTTGCTTCTCCCTCTTTTAATGCATGGCTCGGTAAAATCAGCCTCTCTGTCTGATGATAGATGATTCGACAAAGTTTCAAGTCCGGCTCTTTCTCGTAGTCCGTAAAACATGTCGCGATGTCCGAGACGTCTAGCGTCACACGGGTGATTTGGTCTCTCTGTTTACACACCTCAATCGGATGCATCCAGACATACACCGTCTCAACGACCTCAGATGGTGCGACATCTACATAGACGTCTTGAGTGAACGGATGCAAGACGAGGTAACGTAGCATCGTTGCATCCGTGAAATCCTCATCGATTTGTATATCATCCGAATGAAACGAAAAGATATCAGTGTCTTGTCGACGAATCGAGCGATACACGTCATCAAGCGCTTGGTCATAGACTCGGTCGAATTGATAACGGTCGATTTTCCATAACGTCCCATCGTTCGAACGTGATAACCTTTCCGTCTTTTGTTCAAATTTATCCGTGTCCACTGCGTGTCGACGCACAAATAAAGCCGTGGTCGCGTCAACTTCACGTAACCACGGACGTTTCACATTCATCTTTTCCATCGCCTCCGGTAAAAAAGATAACCGAGCGGGAGTCCCGTCAACAACGCGAGTCCAATCATCCGAAAAGATTTCGGCTCTATCGTCTGAACGTCACCTGAACCACCAGTAGGGGCATCCTCCACAGAACCTTGATCGTTTGAATGTGTTTCGACCAAGAGTTTCTGATACATCTCGAGCGTGATCGTGTCTCCGCCGATGAACCGTTTCGCATCGGTCGTCATGGCGGTCAACGTCTCCCCGTTTAAGTCAAACCAGGCATTCTCTTGAGCGGAATGGACGAGTGAGCCGGACACATCAGCTAAGGCAATGGCCAACTCGTCGCCATACCCGAACGTGGAGAAGGCGAAAATGCCCGGTTCTTGCTCCCACGTACCGATGACGTTTCTCGGCTCCCCATCTTGTAGGACGGCTGATACGTACTCCTTGCTCGAGACGAACGTACACATTTCGTCCAACGAATAACAGGATTGCGCGGCAATCAATACTTCATGGAGCGGACCGAACGAGACGGTGCGACTTTCCGTCAAGTGATAGTTACTCGGGTCGTCTCCTTCGATATGGTCGAGGACGATTGACTCGAAATGTTCTTCAGCGAAACGCTCCGCGGATCGTTCTGTCGGCGCCGCAGCTGCCGACGTAGCACCGAGCGTGAAGACCCCGGCTAAAGCGAATGTTGTGATCAGGCGGAACATGTTTCTTTCTCCTTTCAACCGACAGACATTTGTTTTAGGAATGACGCATCAATCCGAATCAGTTCCGCATGTGGATGTTTTTGGCGCTCGATGATTCGGCCAAACCGTTTTGAGGCGACGAATCGATTCGACTCGTTAATCCACGCCAGGCGCACGAGTGCGAGGCGCAACTGCTTACGACCGTCACTCATCCGAAGGTGATCGACTTTATTATCAGCATCTAGGCGATTGATGAACAGCTCGACTTTACACTCTTCCTTCACCAAATAGGATACCAGATAAGCGGCCTGTTGAATCAACTCTTCGTAACGGGCGTGGAGACCATTCCCGAGCGGACCGCTCAAGTCAAGCATCAATGTGAACGTATCGAGGTTTTGGCGCTCATATACTTTCGCCTGTAGCTTCCCTGTCTTGGCTGTAGCGACCCAGTCAATTTGTTTCACCGGCTCTTGCTCATATTGTTTTGAGCTTTGAATCATCAACGGGTCGTGGAGCGGTGAATGTTTGACGAGTCGGTCCCCCATCCTTACCAGGCGTGAATCGGAAGTAGATAGGTCGCTTCGTCACGAAGTTGTAGGGAATGCACGCGCTGATTTTCGTCAAACATCACCCTTCATAATCACAGCTCAGTAATCCTTCCTTTAAATAAAAGCCCCCAATCAATAGAGCGAACTGATTGGGGACCGGGTATCACGACTGCGATACTGGAAAATCATGTGACTTGTTTCGTCATTGCTGAAGAATCTCTTGATATTTGTAGCCCTCTAAGATTTCATGATCTTCTTTGAATGTCCAATCTTGAATCGAAAGCTTTGGATTTGATTCTAAGTAATGGTTGAGAATATCTTTTCCTAAAATATAGTTACTCCAGCGAGGAAGATTCTTTTGCTCATTACCGATAACAAAATCGTTAAATGTTGTTTCATAATCATTAACAAGGTTGGCTACATGCTCCTTCGTCTTCTCATCCATCGGTTCATGCCAAGGAGGTGAGACGCCTTTGACAATTCGATCTGCAAAAGCATCTGCTTTCCCTTCTAATATGACAGAATTTAAAACCGAACTAACCATAAAGTTTGGTGTGTCGCGAAGAATCAAGTGATGATATTCATGTGCAGTCGCATAAGCAAGGATATCTTTATCGAAGTCTTCATTCAGATAAAAGACAAAAGTATCTTTATATGCATTTCCACTAATCCCACCCAGTGACTCACCGATAAATGCAAATTCTGAATTGATTGGTACGAGAAAAATCGTACTTTTCTTTTTAGGAAGTGCCTGATGGGAAGCGATGTAAGTTTTTATAATCGTTTCTTCAATCTCACCATGTTTGCTCATCAGCACATCGATTCGATTTAGGAGTTGTTGCTCATAGGATGTCGATTTCATCAAAAAGTTGCCTTTCAAATCCGCTGTTCCGAACTTCTCCTCTTCTCCAATCTTCCCTATGTAATCGAGAACAAATTCTCTAAAAAATTTCTTTTTCTGTTCTGAATCATTCGTCTCTAGAGATGCCTCCAAATACTTTTGATACTGTGTGTAAAGTGGCACGATTTTTAATTCACTATCGTCGCTTATTTTTATAGTCTTAGGCTGCACGTTAACGTTCTCTTTTATAGCTTCGACATTTTCTTTGTCACCAATGCATGCCGATAACAGAATCAAAGGAATACAAAGTAGAAGAAGTGTGAATCTTTTCAACTGAACGACCTCCGTCTCTTTTTAAACCATCAAGCATTTATCGTGAGCTTTTATCATGATGATGTTTTTTCTCTTCGAAAGACTGTGTAGTAAAGATTTGTGAACGCTAGAATAAAATTGACAGTTTTTGCTCGATACGATTTTACACTATTGCCGAAGAATCAGAACAGAACTCCGATAGAGTAGTTGAAGCTATTTTATCTGGAGGGAATGGATTTGGAGGAA
>NZ_SJUS01000026.1:0-46242 GCF_004337085.1 Exiguobacterium sp. SH5S13
CGTCCATCATACGCAGCGCACTCAGTTTTTGTTCGATCGAATGTCGACTTCTCGCCATAAAAAAACACTCCCCAATCAGATAAACAGATTTGTTATTTCATCTGTCTACCTATTGGGGAGCATATCAAAAAGTCGGGGTTGTTTGCGTTATTTGAGCAAATCCATTGCGCGGCCAATCAGCTCGTTGCGAGAGTCTGAAGTTTTCCGTAACGCTTGTAGCCGGTCGATGAGTGCTTGACGAAGCTCGTCTGACTGAACGAGTTCCAAGCATTCAATCTGAGCCAACCAGGCGTCCGCATGCTCCGAGAGGACCATCGGGACGAGAGCGTCGATCGACTCCCCTTGTTCACGCATGAGCCGGATGCGATTGAAGAGCGGGTCGTCTTCCGTCCACGTCCGGGCGTCCCGTTCGATTTGAACCGGTTTCTCTAGGACGACGAGCTCTTCGACGTCCGTGCCCGGGAAGATCGACGGTAACGAATCGTGTCTCACTTCAAGCGTCGCGAGCTCGATTTGTTTGCCGTCGATGTGCACGCTCACGTCTTCTAGCGTGATCGCGTCTGTCGTCTCGCTGACGATGCGACCATCGAGGCGAACGTCCGCTTCCGCGAGCGCTTCTTGGATTGGTCCATCTAAAACGAGTAGTCCGTGATTGCTCCAATTGCGAAGCTGGCCGTGGTCAACTTTCACGCAGTCCCCCCATTGAACGAGGGCAACTCGGCCCGTGTTCGTCACGTGTCGAACCGTTCCGACACGGTCGGTCCCATCTTCGAGCCGGATCGTCGATTGACTTCCTGAGGCGAGCGCCTTCTCAAGCGATGCGATTCCGCCCGTGTGGACGGCCATCCGTGATTCGAGTTCATCGAGCGCATCCGTCAACGCCTCGAAGTCAGGGATGACGAACAGTTCACTTTGCATATTCGTCACATCCTGTTTCGTCTCTAGCGCATGCTCGAGGTTGAACGGATGTTTCGTGACGGCGTCGGTCAGGCAGTGACGGCTCTCGCCGACCGAAGACAACAGTCCGGCCCCGTAAATGAGCGGGCGCTCGATGTCGCCGATCAGTCCGAACTCGACCGTCCACCAAAAGATACGTGCCACTTGCTGCGCTTCGGAGAAGCCCGTCACTTGCGCTTTCGCTTCATGCAGCGCTTCTAAGGCGGCTTTGACATCCGCTTCCGTCGAGTTGGCATTCTCTTTCACGATCGTCAGTCGTTTGAGTGCCGCGAACGAGGCGTGTTCCTCACGATTCATGAACGCTTTCGCGCCAAGTTGACCGAACCGTTTCACGATTTTAGAAAACTCAGGGTCCATCAGCATCGGCGCGTGACCGGCCGCCTCATGGATAATGTCTGGTGCCGGGCTGTACAAGATGTTCTCGACTTTCCGGATGTCGGTCGCGACCGGTAACATCCCGTTCCCTTGGAAGTCAAAGAACGCGACGCCAGGAATCAATCCGTCGACCGCGACCGTCGACCAACCGGCCGCTCGCATCTCGGCGGTCATTTTTTCGACGTCCGGGAGGCGTTCTGGTCCCATGCCTGTCTTTTTCAACCCTTCGATGTAGAACGGATGGGCCTTGCCTTCGAGCGTATGCAAATTGAGCCGTAATACGAAGCGCCACACCGCGTGATCGGTCGGTGTGTACTCGTTGTAAAACTGGGGCGAGATATGAGGCGCCAAGTGGCGTGGGATTGATTGTGTGAGCATGATATTTCCTCCTTTTGTCTACTGGACGTCAAAAAGTCCCTATCGATTCACTCGATAGGGACGACTTAGCCGCGGTACCACCCTGATTACTAGACGTTGTCTAGTCACTCTAATCCGATAACGGGGGACCGCTCACATGTGAGAGCTCACAAACTGTAATTCGATTCATCTTTTGGGCGTGTTCGCAGCACCACACGCTCTCTGGGCCAGGGAAGATGTCTCTACTTCGGTTTGATCATCGCTTTTGTTACTGTTATGCAGTTATGCTTCTATGCGAACTTGCTTTTAAGCGTTAAAGTATCTTGTTGGTTGTAACTTTACCAAATCGTTTTGTCGACGTCAACAAAAAAACAGTCCGCAACTGCGAACTGTCACAAACACCAATCAATTTCAGGCTGTCCCCACTGTTTCAGCAAATCGTTCACTTGCGAGAACGGACGGGATCCGAAGAAGCCGCGGTGTGCCGACAGCGGACTCGGGTGGACCGATGTCAAGATCGCGTGCTGCGGCCCGATCAGCTTTTGTTTCTTTTTGGCATCGTTTCCCCAAAGAATAAACACGATCGGTTGCTCACGCTTCCCGAGTTGCTCGATGATCGAGTCCGTGAACTGAACCCATCCTTGTCCGCGGTGTGATCCGGCCTTACTCGCTTCGACCGTGAGCGCCGTGTTGAGCAACAATACGCCTTGGCGGGCCCAGTTCTCTAAATTCCCGCTCTTCGGCACGCTACAACCCAAGTCTTCATGCAACTCTTGAAAGATGTTGCGCAGCGATGGTGGAAAACGGACACCGTCTTGGACCGAGAAGCTGAGTCCGTGCGCCTGATTCGGACCGTGATACGGGTCTTGGCCGAGGATGACACATTTGACGTCTTTAAACTTCGTGTAGACGAACGCGTTCCAAATGTCTTCCCGTGGCGGATAGACGGTCGTCGTCGTGTACGCCTCATCGACGAACGCTTTCAAGTCAACGAAGTACGGCTGCTCCATCTCCGCTTCAATGATGTCGCTCCAGTCGCCGAGCAAGCGGTCTGATAACTGTTCTTCCATTCGATTCGCCCCTTTCCGTCTTATCATACCCGAATCGATGGCACACAAAAAGACGAGCCCAGTGGACTCGTCCGATGATTATACTATGACTGTGCCTGCTACTTCTTTCGCAAGTGCTTCTGCTTTCGCTGTCGCGTCAGCAACGATGTCTTCGATCTTGTCTGGGAACTGGTTCATTCCTTCAACCGCAAGTGTCGTTACTTCGTTCACGCCGACGAACGCAAGCGCTTGACGGAGGTACGCGTCTGCAAAGTTGAGGTCTGTACCTGTGTAGATGCCGCCTGTGCCTTGAATGTGAATCGCTTGTTTGTTCTCAAGGAGACCGACTGGCCCTTGCTCTGTGTAACGGAACGTCTTGCCAGCTGAGAGGACGCTATCGAGGAACATCTTCATGCGTGCTGGGAAGAAGAAGTTCCACATCGGCGTCGCGAACACGTAAAGGTCTGCTTCCATGAACTTCTCGAGCATGCCGTTCATCGTCGCGACTTTTGAAGCTTCGACGTCTGTGAGTGCTTCACCAGACGCGAATTTTCCCCAAGCGCTTAACACGTCGCCATCGATTTCTTGGACGTCGACATCGTAAAGCTCGATTGCTTCGACTTCAAACGATGCGTTCTCTTGTTGAAGTTTCGTCATGAACGCCTCGGCAACTTGTTTGCTGTATGACAATTCTGTCGGTTTTGGGTTAGCTGATACGTATAATACTTTATTCATAATGGGTTCCTCCACTGGTAATCTCTATTTTGATAACAACAGTTAAAACTATATCATCTGTATATCTCACCGTCAATTATTTCAACTTCAAGATAATTGACAAAAAAACAGGCAGGCGTTATTTGCCTGCCGCGTTGTAGCCGACGCGTTTCAATAAATCGATCAACGTCTCGGTCTCTTGTTCGCTGAGCGGTCCATAAATATCTTTGAAGATTTCAATATGCTCAGGATAGACGACGTCCATCAATTGCTTGCCTTCGCCTGTCAACGATGCATACGTGACACGACGGTCTGACGGACAGGCGACGCGCTCGATGAGCCCTCGCTTCTCAAGCTTGTCGATCACATACGTGACGCTGCCACTCGTGATCAAAATTTGATCACCGATTTGTTGCAGCGGCGTATCTCCTCGTTTATACAATACGGATAGAACACCGAACTCTGTTGAATTCAATTGGTGGCGTCTAAGATCGTCTTTGACACGATCACTGATTGCGTCCATCGCTCTTGCTAAGACGACCCATGCCTTCAATTCGAGTGATTCAATCATGTCGGTTTCACCTCAATTCGTTCATCATTTACCTTTAGTATAGCAGGACATGAGCAGTATACGTCGCTAAAAACACTTCGTCAAGAAACTTCTCCGTTGTCGCGTCTCCTTGAAACGTTTAGAATAGAACTATTGTGATTTTTAGAAAGGGTGGACGGTATGCGTGAGTATTATGAGATTTCATTGACGATTAAAGCAGGCTATTTGAGTTCGGTCATCGAGTTGTTGAACCGGGAAGGCATCGCCCCTGACTATGCCCTTGAAAAAGAAGGCGCGGTCTTTTTACTGTTCAACCACTTGCCATGGCCGAACGTCACGCGCGAACCGCACGCAGTCGAGCGTTTCTTGTTGACGTTGGCGCGCGAAGACTACCTGTTCGTCAAGACGAAACGAAAATCGCCCGTACCCGGCCATGAACCGGTCGCCTGCATGGGAGCGTATGATTCGCCTTTCCACGAATATTTGAAAATCGAACTCGCCGTCGACGAATCCGATGCGAGCCATCTCGATATGTCGGCGTTCCGCCATTACTAAACAACGCACGCGCGTTGTTTTTTTGATGACTAGGTTCGAGTACGGACGGGAATATAGGACAATATCTGACTGATAAAGGGGAATGTCTTGAATGGATACAGCTATGTTGATCGTCAACCCATCGTCTGGGAAAGAATTAGGGAAAGAGCACGCGCCGTTCGCTGAAGAAGTGCTGCGCGAACGTTACGGAAACGTCGACATCCGTTTTACTGAAAAAGCCGACGACGCCACACACTTCGCACGAGAAGCGGCGTCGAAACAATATAAAGCCGTCGTCGCCATGGGCGGCGACGGCACGTTGAACGAGACGGTGGCCGGTCTCGCCGAAGCCGATCATCGTCCTGACTTTGGAATCATCCCGCTCGGAACGGTGAACGATTTGGCACGGGCTCTCGGCGTACCGAGCGACCCGAAAGAAGCGATTGAAGCGCTGCGAACGGCAAAACCGACACCGATGGACATTGGGAAGTATGAACACGGCTACTTCATGAACGTCATCGCCATCGGCCTCATCGCTGAGGCGGTCGATGAAGTCAGCGTCGAAGAGAAGACGAAATGGGGCCCGTTCGCCTACTTGATCGAAGGTATCAAAGCGTTCCGGGAACACAGTCCTTACTCGTTATCAGTTCAGGCCGAAGAGCATACGTTCGACGGGGACGCTTTTCTCGCCGTCATCGCGCTGACGAACTCGGTCGGCGGCTTTGAAAACTTCGAGCCTGATGCGAAGTTGAACGATGGTCTGCTTCACGTCTACTTGTTTGAGAATCTCGGTTTCACAGACGCCTTCCAGCTCGCCCCGGCCTTATTTACCGGCAAGCTTAAAGAAACAGACAGTGTGACCGCATTCCAGACGAAGCGGGTGTATATCGATTCGCCTGATTCGCTTCCGGTCAACGCCGATGGGGACACGGGCGGGAAACTCCCGCTTACGTTTGAAGTGCTCCCAAGCCATCTCCAAGTGCTGAAACCAGTCTAATCTCTCGCCTCGGCACAGAAGGCTTGATCGAGAAAGGAGAGATCGTTCGATGAACATCACACTCGTTCCGCTGCTCGAAGCGTCAGACGACATCGTCCAGACGTTCAACCGGTGGAACAACGATCCTGAAATCGTTCATTTGATCCGCCCTGCTCGCTCGGAAGAAGAACTTGCGGCCGAGCAACGGATGACCGTCGCCGACTTGACGGATCGACTTCAGACACACGATATCTTTCTCATTTACGCTGACGACAGGCTCGTCGGCGAGGTGAACGTGATGTATGACGCAAACCATCTATACGTTCAAGAACCAGGGAGTGCCTGGCTCGGACTCGTCATCGGGGAAGCGGCGGGTCGCGGCAAGGGTGCGGGCAGCGAGGCACTCCGACTTTTGGAGGAACGGCTTCGTCACCAAGGCACGCCGCGCATCGAGCTCGGCGTGTTCGGGTTCAACGAGGCGGCACACCATCTTTATAAGAAGCTCGGCTATGAAGAAATTGCGCGCATCGATGCGTTCACGTACTGGAACGAACAATTTTGGCCTGATATCCGCATGGAAAAGCGACTGACATGACAAAGACCTTCCTCAAGCGAGGAAGGTCTTTCGTCAGTTGTTCAAGTTTTCGACTTCGACGACGCGGAACCCTTTTTGTTCGAGTTTGGCGACGATCTTGTCTTTCTTCGGCTCATCACAGTCAGGCGGCAACGTGATCAAGACACGGCGAAGGACTTTACTCTTCGCGTCGAGCGTCATCAAACTCGCGATTGACGAGTATTTGCTGACGACTTTCGTGATTTTCTCGAGCGCACCTACCTGCTCGCTGAGTGCGATCGTGACGACGTAGCTGCCTGTGTCACGGCTCCACGCCTCTTCGAGCATGCCGAGCATCTTCCCGTGTGGCAAAATGCCGTAAAATTCATTGCTCTCGTCTTTTAGGACCGCGATATACGGTAACTCTTTGATCGAGAAGAAGACTTTGAAGAATCCGTCCGACTCGTGGACGTATTTCTGCGTATTTTTAATCAATTCCATGACGTTGTCGTCAAGGCTCGCGCCACTCATTCCGTGACGGTAAATATGCATCTTATAAATGTTACCGCGGAAAAATATTCCCGTCTCATCGAGGACAGGGACACAGCGGTATCCTGTCTTTTCAAGCGTATCGAGCGCTTCACGTAACGTCGCCTTTTCACTGATTGTGACGACGTCTTTTTTTGGAATGCATAAGCTATGCACTAACATGCGGTTTTCCTCCTAGCAAATTGAAAGTGGTCTACACCCTATTCATTACTATTCCCCAAATATGATTGAAATCCTGCCATCTTTTTCAAAACTTCGATTCAACCTTTGGCGGTCATGGGATTTGTCGTAACGCCTAAAAGTCGTTATAGTGAAACTATCCAAACAGACAAAGGGGATTGAACGACTATGACGATGAAAAAAGCATTAACGATCGCTGGTTCAGATACGAGTGGCGGTGCAGGCATTCAAGCTGACTTGAAGACGATGGAAGAGCTCGGTGTGTATGGCATGACCGCACTCACGGTCATCGTGGCCCAAAACCCGCATAACGCTTGGCACCATGAAGTCTTCCCGATCGATACGACGTTGATCGAGAAGCAGATTGACACCGTCCTCGCCGGAATCGGCGTCGATGCCGTCAAGACAGGGATGCTCCCGACGCCAGAAATCATCGAGCTCGCGGCTCGTAAAATTAAAGAGTACGGCATTCAAAACGCAGTCGTCGACCCGGTCATGGCTTGTAAGGGCGCCGACGAGATCCTCAACCCGGACGTCGCCGTCGCGATGCGCAAATATCTCGTCCCTGTCGCCAAAATCATCACGCCGAACTTGTTCGAAGCGCGTATGCTCGCTGGCCTCGACAAGACACCGTCGACGATGGAAGAAATCAAAGAAGCCGCACGCTTGATCCATGAGCTCGGGGCTGAAATCGTCATCGTTAAAGTCGGCGGAAAACTTGGGTTCGACACGGCGTTCGACGTCCTCTATGACGGTAACGAGTACCGTCTGCTCGAAAGTGAAAAGATCGAACCTGCTTTCACGCACGGTGGCGGTTGCACGTTCTCTTCAGCCATCGCCGCATCACTCGCGAACGGACATTCCGTCGACGAGTCGATTCGCATCGGGAAAGAGTTCATCACCGAAGCGGTCCGTCACTCGTTCCGCCTCAACCAATACGTTGGGCCGACGAACCATACCGGTTATCGTCAAAAACTAGCAACACAATCATAAACAAGGTGGCCCGGGGCGAACGTCCTGGGTCATTATTGCCATTGGAGGAGACTAGCGTGAAACCGATTCAACCTGAAACGATTCAAACGTATTTAAACGCACACGTGTCGACGCCGTTATACGCTCACGTCGAGACGACGAACGGCGCTTACGCCACGCATAACGATCCCGATTTCCATAACGCCGGGATGTTTATCCGTAACGTCGTGATCGAGTACAGCATCGGTCAAATCAAAGGAGACGGACCGTATCGAGTCGGACTAAAGCTCGATCACGGTTGGCTCTACGTCGAAGGATTGACCGATTTCGAACAACACGGTGAACAGTTGCTGCTCGCCGGGCACGACCGTCTCGGACGCCTCGCCTGCGCGCTGCATCTAGACGTCAAACCGCTCCCGCAAGGAGCATCGGAGGTGGACAGCCAATGAACGGACCGTTACTTGTTATTTTCCCACACCCGGACGACGAGGCGTTCAGCTCGGCCGGAACGATCCTTCAACATCAGAAGAACGGCTTCCCCGTCACATACGTCTGTCTGACACTTGGTGAGATGGGCCGTAATATGGGCTCGCCAATCTTCACGACACGTGAAGAACTGCCAAGAATCCGTAAACGCGAGCTCGAGGACGCCTGTGCCGTCATGGGCATCGACGATCTCCGGATGTGGGGACTGCGCGACAAGACCGTCGAATTCGAAGACGAGACCGAACTGACGAATCGCTTCAGCAAGTTGATCGCCGAAGTGAAACCGACCCGCGTCATCTCATTTTATCCAGGCTATGCCGTCCATCCCGATCATGAGGCGACGGCACGAGCGGTCGTCCGGGCGCTCCAAGAGATGGACGAAGCGAAGCGTCCCGAATTTTTAGGTGTCGCTTTCGATCACCGGACGGAAGATGAGCTCGGCAAACCTCACGTCCTCATCGAAGTCGGTCAGGAGAGTGCCGCCAAACGTGAGGCGTTGCTCGCCCACCGTTCACAGACGGAAGGGTTGCTCCGTGCAATCGACAACGCAGAAAACGCCCACGTCATGGAGTTACTCCAACGTGAGCGCTTCTATCATTATCCGTTCTCATGATTCAAACGCGTAACGCGTCATATACAGCAACAAACCTACAGTCCCTAACCCGATCAACGTTCCTAGCACGACGACGATATGTCCCATGTTCTCACCTCTACTTGGTTTTACGAACTGAATGAGTAATAAGTTTCAATAACGCGTGTGCGAACACGCGTTATTTTTATTAAAAGTACAAGACGTAGATAACGGCAGCCAAGACGAGCCGGTAAATCGCGAACGGCGTCAGTTTCACTTTGTTGATCAACTTCAAAAAGAATTTGATCGACAGCAACGCGAACAAGAACGCGCTGACGAAACCGATCAGGAAAACAGGCAGCGTGTCGACCGTGAAATAGCTCCACTTGCTGTAAAGCGAGAGCGCGCTCGCCCCGAACATGATCGGGACGGCCATGATGAACGTGAAGTCGGCCGCAGCCCGGTGACTCATCCCGAGCAACACTCCGCCCGAAATGGTCGAGCCCGAACGTGAAAAGCCTGGCCAAAGCGAGAAACATTGAATCAAGCCGACTCCAAGCGCTTGTTTGTATGTGATGTCGTCGAGTGTCGGCGTCGTCTGTCGTTTCACGCCGGACAAGTCGGCGGCAATCATGAAGAACGCACCGATGACGAGTCCGATCAATACCGTCTTAATCGAAAACAGATGCGTGTCGATGTAGTCCTCAAACATGAGTCCGAGCACGGCCGCCGGGAGCAGACCGATAAAGATATGTAGCAGGTTCAACTTTTTCGTCGGCCCTTCGTGTCGAATCGCGAGCAATTCTTTCGGATTCAATAACGCTTTGAACCGACTCCTGAAAACGACGATGACCGCTAAGATCGAACCGAGCTGAATCACGATCTTGAACGTGTTGGCTACTTCTTGACCTAGAAAACGACTCGAGTTGAGCCAAATATCGTCGACCAAGATCATATGTCCGGTTGAAGAGACAGGCGCGAATTCCGTCAATCCTTCGACGACGCCTAATAAAAAACCGATGAATAATTCATACCATTCCATTGCATTGTCCCCTACTCCAGTATTGCTTTTTATCATACACGGACGGGACGACGTTCTCTCTCGGTCTTGAGACGTAAAAAAGAGGGCGCAGTGAAATGCCCCCTTTCCCCTCATGTACATAAAAAAGCCACGGAACATGTCCGTGGCCGATAGATTATTTTAATAGGTTGAGCATCTCACGGTTAAACGCCGGAATGTCGTCCGGTTGACGGCTCGTGACGAGCTGATCTTGGCAGACGACGACTTCTTTGTCGGCATACTTCGCACCGGCATACTCCATGTCGACTTTGATCGACTTATAGCCGGTCGCGTCGCGGCCTTCGAGCGTCTTCGCCGTGATCAACAGTTGCGGCCCGTGACAGATGGCGAATACGGGTTTGTTCGCATCCATGAACGCTTTCGCGAACTGGACGAAACGTTCGTCTTCGCGCAACAAGTCAGGTGAGAATCCGCCTGGTAAGAGCAGAGCGTCAAAGTCTTCTGGCGACACATCGTCGACACTTTTGTCGATCGTGACTTTCGCCTCGCCTTGTTTGCCTTCGACGGTGTGACCGGCTGCCTTTTCGATCGTGACAACTTCGTGCCCCGCTTCCACCAATGCGTCGCGTGGACCTGTGAACTCTACGTCTTCAAACATATCCGTGATGAGCGTTGCTACTTTTGCCATATCGGAAACACTCCCTATTTTTTGTTTTACGCACATAGGGACTGTTCCACCCGTCACCGGCCATTAAACATTCAGCGGAATTTCGAGACGTACGGATTGTCCCGCTCGAAGAAGCGGTACGCATAGTCACGCGCCTCGCCGCTGTTCGGGATGCCGATGCGCGGACCGGCCTCGATTGTGTTCACGCCGTCCCCTTCGACAATGTAGAGCGGTTCGTGTTGGAGCGAGTGTCCGTATAAGTCCATCGTGATCCCGAGCGCCTTCGTCAGTTTACCGGGTCCGTTCGTCCGGTCGAACCGTTTGATGCCAGGACGATTGAATTCGATCAACTCCTGCCCGGCGACGGGTTCGATCGCCCGGATCAACACGGCTTCCGGTGAGCCAATCGGACCGCTGACGACGTTCAAGAGCGTATGCGTGTGCATTTGATACGTGTACACATGTCCAGACTGCCCGAACATGATTTCGGTCCGATTCGTCCGTCTGCCGCCAAAACTGTGGGCTGCCTGATCGACCGCCCCGAGATACGCCTCCGTCTCGACAATTTTGCCAATGATCTGTCCGTCGAGATGATCATGGACGAGATAGTGCCCGAGCAACGACCGGGCCAGTTCGAGCGTCGGTTGTTCATAAAATGATGGGTCGAGCCGTTTCATCGTCATCCCTCCTCGTCCTTATTTTCTCAAACGAGGCTTGGCGACACAAAAAAGATGCCCTGAACGCGTTCAGGACATCACTTTCATTACGATGCGAGCTTGATCGCATCACGCTGCTTCCCCAACTTCACGTAACCGAGCACGATTGAGAAGATCGGGCTGAGCCAAAGGAAGAACGCGAACGGTGCGTACTCGAGCACCGGCACGCCGAGCGTGGCGGCGAAGAAGGCACCGGACACACCCCAAGGAATGAGCGGGTTGATGACCGTCCCGCCGTCTTCAAGCGCACGCGACAAGTAACGCGGGTCGATGCCGCGGTCGATAAACCCTTGTTTGAACGCTTGTCCCGGGAGCAAGATCGACAAGTACTGCTCGCCGGCGAGCAAGTTGACGCCGATCGAGCTGAGCACGACCGACAGCACCGAGCTGCCTGGCGACTTCAGACGCTCTAGTAACGCATCGACGATTGCTTGGAACACACCGAGTTCACGGAGCAGTCCACCGAAGGCGAGGGCAATCAACACGAGGCTGACCGACCAAAGCATCGATTCGAGGCCACCGCGGTCGAGCACGGCCGCGATCGTCTCGTTCTCGACGCCCGACTTGAATCCGGCCTGCATGACACCGAACCAGTTCGAGACGTTCCAGTTACCTTGGACGAAACCGGCCGTCAATACACCGGCAAACATCCCGACGAGCATCGTCGGCAATACCGGCATCCGACGGAAGGCGAGCACGGCGACGAGGACCGGTGCGAGCAGTGTCAACCATGACAAGTTGAACCGTCCGGCGAGTGCCGTCTGTGCTTCCGCAATTTGCGTCGTGTCAGCCGCTTGACCGCTCCGTCCGAGAACTGTGAACAGGATGAGTGTGATCAAAAATGCGGGAACGGTCGTCCCCATCATGAAGCGGATATGATCGAACAGTTTGACACCGGCGACAGCTGGCGCAAAATTCGTCGTATCCGATAGCGGGCTCATCTTATCACCGAAGAGCGCACCTGACACGATGGCTCCGGCGGCGAGCGCCGGGGAAATCCCGAGTGCCATCCCGATCCCGAACAAGGCGACCCCGACGGTACCGACCGTCGTGAAGGCACTCCCTGTGAACGTCGAGACGATCATCGTGATGAGCAACACGCTCGGTAAGAACCACTGGGCTGAGATTGTATTTAAACCGATGGAGAGGATCGTCGCCACCGTACCGGACATTTGCCATACTCCGATCAGCATCCCGATCAACAATAAAATCATGATCGGCATAATCGCTTCACGAATCCCGTTGATCATCGCGGTCTCGATGCGTTTAAAGTCGCGCGTACGATAATACGCGTAACCCCCTATTAGTACCATTGTGCCAAAGATCGCCATATGTGGCGTCGCTTTGGCCAAAAACATCAGTGCGAGCAAGGAAATCCCGCTCATCAGCACGACGAATACAGCCTCTTTCCCTTTCATCTGCATCGACGTCCCCTCCTTTCAGTTCCATTATTTTCTACCTAACCGCTTAAACGCTTTTATGCATGAAAGTATGTCAGTGATGTTCTTTACTATACCTACTTCTCTTTTCCCTGTCAAACGTCTTTTTATGGTAAAGTAAACGCTCGAGGGTGACCTCCGGAGTTCGTAACCTCCTCCGACATCAAAACTAGCGAAAAAGGAAGTGTGCACGTTGCAACACGAAAAAGCATTGGTCGTCTTCAGTGGCGGTCAAGATTCAACCACTTGCCTGTTTTGGGCAAAACAACAATTCTCTCATGTGGAAGCCGTGACGTTCGCCTACGGGCAGCGCCATGACGCGGAAATCGAGGTCGCGAAAGAGATTGCGGCCGAACTCGATGTCCCGCACCACATCCTCGATTTGTCCTTACTCGGACAACTCACCTCAAACGCGTTGACGAGACATGATCTCGACATCGACAATGCGGACGTCCCAAATACGTTCGTCGATGGACGCAACCATTTATTCTTATCCTTTGCGGCCGTCATGGCCAAACAACTCGGTATGCATCACATCATCACCGGCGTCTGTGAAACCGACTTCTCGGGCTACCCGGACTGTCGCGACCAATTCGTCAAATCATTGAACGTGACGCTCAACTTGGCGATGGACTACCCGTTCGTCATCGATACGCCGCTCATGTGGCTCGATAAAAAGCAGACGTGGGAACTCGCGGACCGGCTCGGTGCGTTCGACTTCATCAAAGAGCGGACCCTTACCTGCTATAACGGTGTGCTCGGTTCAGGCTGCGGCGAATGTCCGGCGTGTGTGCTCCGTCAAAACGGGCTCGCTGCATACGAGGAGGTACGCGTATGAAACACGCCCCATTCCTCGCCCCGACGAGCGTCGAGGCCAAACAAGACGGCTCGCTCATCTACTGCCCGCACCGCGTCCAAATCGTCAAAGAAGTGACGTTCGATGCGGCCCATCACTTGTTTGATTACGATGGGAAGTGCCGAGCGCTCCACGGACATACGTACAAACTTCAAATGGGGATCAGCGGTTTCCTCGATAATCGCGGGATGACGCTCGACTTCGGTGACTTGAAAGCCATCTTTAAAGAAGAGCTCGAACCGTATCTCGACCACCGCTATTTAAATGAGTCCCTTCCATATATGAATACGACAGCAGAAAACATGTGCTATTGGATTTTCGATCAGCTCGCTAAACACTTGCCTGACGAACGCGACGTCCGCGTCGAATTCGTCCGCCTTTATGAGACACCGACGTCATACGCCGAGTTCCGACGTGAATGGCTGGTGGACGAATGAAGATCCCTGTCCTCGAAGTGTTCGGACCGACGTTTCAAGGTGAAGGCCGTGCCATCGGACAGAAGACGATGTTCGTCCGGACCGCCGGTTGCGATTATCGCTGCGCCTGGTGCGACTCCGCCTTCACCTGGGACGGTTCGGAAAAACCCGACATGCTGACGGCTGATGACATCATCGTGCGTCTCGACGTGCTCGGAATGTACGATTACGTCACGATCTCAGGCGGCAACCCGCTCCTCATCGCCGGTATGAAAGATTTGGTCGAAAAGTTGAAGGCGCGCGGCGTCAAGCTCGCCGTCGAGACACAAGGTAGCCGGTATCAAGACTGGCTCCAAGACATCGACGACGTGACGCTCAGCCCGAAACCACCGTCGTCCGGCATGACGACCGATTGGGAAAAACTCGACGCCATCGTCGAACGGCTGCGTCCCGAACAGACGACGTTCAAAATCGCCGTGTTCGACGAAGTCGATCTCGCCTATGCGAAAGACGTCCAAACCCGCTACACCCCGGACGTCATGTACTTGTCGGCCGGCAACCCTGAGCCCGGGGCGGACGGTGACATCACCGACGCGCAGCTCAGACGTTTGAAAGAGTTGTGGGAAGACGTCGCGCGTGACCCGTCATGGCAAAGCGTCCGTGTCTTGCCGCAGCTACACACATTACTGTACGCCAACGAACGTGGCGTCTAAGGAGAAGATATCTATGAGACCAGAAGACTTACAAGACTTGTCGCTCCTCGGCCAGAAGAGCGTCCCATACATTTTTGAATACGCCCCGGACGTGCTCGAGGCGTTCCCGAACCGGCATCCGGAAAACGATTATTTCGTGAAGTTCAACGCACCGGAATTCACATCGCTCTGTCCGATCACGAATCAGCCGGACTTTGCGACGATCTACATCTCGTACATCCCGGACGAAAAACTCGTCGAGTCGAAGTCGCTCAAGCTTTATTTATTCAGCTTCCGTAACCACGGCGACTTCCACGAAAACTGCATCAACGTCATCGGGAAAGATCTCGTCAAGCTGATGGAACCGCGCTACCTTGAAGTGTGGGGCAAGTTCACGCCCCGCGGCGGCATCTCGATCGACCCGTACTACAACTACGGCAAGCCGGGCACGAAGTACGAGCAAATGGCCGAACATCGCCTATTCAACCACGACTTGTACCCTGAGACGGTCGACAACCGTTAAGCAAAAAGTAGGCGCTCATCCAATTGAGCGCCTACTTCTTTTTGTAACGGTTGATTTGTTGCTTGATCGGTTCGCGGAACACGGTCGCGACGAGTGTCAACACGACAAAGACGAAGAGTGCGAGGATGACCAGCTTCATATCCCCGCTCGCGAGGCTACTGCCGAGAAAATTATTAGCGAACGCCCCCGGAATCATACCGACCGAGGTCGCGAAGACATAAGCCGGGAGTCGCACTTTCGCCAAACCTGAGGCATAACTGACCAAATCAAAGTTGACGAGCGGGATCAATCGTAAGATCAAGACGTAAAAGAATCCGTCTTCTTCGATTTTGTGCTGAATCTTCTCATAATCGCTCGATTCGAAATGGCGTAGAAACCGGTCCCCGAAGCGAACCGCTACATAATAAGCGACGAGTGCGCTGAGCGTGGCGCCGATGACCGTATAGACGACACCGGGCAGCGTCCCGAACGCCAACCCGCCCGCAACCGACAAGACGGACGTCGGAAATAAAATCAACGGGCGAACGGTGAACAATAAAATATAAATGAGCGGGGCGAGCCAACCGAATTGAACGATATAATCTCGGATCTCCCCCGGTCGCAAGTCGATCCACTGATAGAGAAACGTCGCTGTCCCGAATACGAGCAAAACGACGGCAATGACCCATTGTGTTTTCCACTTGTTCATCGGTCGACCTCCCCTCTTTCTTTCATCATATCGCCTCACCTCGAAAAAGTAACGCCTTCCTTTTTTTAGGAATCACAGTGTGGTACGGTTAGAAAAAGCAGAAGGAGGAATCCCAATGTACCTGGCAGATGCCATCAAATTGAAACACCTGCTCTTGAAGCAGATTGATAAGTTGTTACAAGAAGTCGAACGGGTCGCGTTCATCGAGCTCGAGAAGGATGAGCCGCTCCCGACGATCCAATCCCGCTCGCTCGAGGATATCGAGGTCGAGCTCCAATCGATTCGGACCGACATGCGTCGTCTCGACCGCCTTGTCTGTGAAGCGCACTTGCATACCGTCATCGAGACGAACGATGGACCGCTCCCGCTCGTCGAGGCGATCGAGTTCGCCGTTCAGTTGCGAGCTCAGGCTCGGATGTATCAAGACTTGGCCGAACGTCCGAAACGCGAATTTCAATCGGGTCACGGTGAAGGCACTTCTGTCATCAAGCACGCGCTTTATGATCCGGAACTGTACCGTCTGAAGGCGCTCGACGTCGAGAAACGGGCCAACCGTATCTCAAGCGCTATCGATGCGGCCAATCACCGGACCGAAATCGATTTTGATGCGAGCCGATATATGTAAGTTGTAAAACGCGCCGGGACCTTCCCGGCGCGTTTTACATGTGATGATGGTCGTTATGATGATTGTGGTGGTCATGATGGTGCGAACCAGAACGACGTCTCGGCGCCGGCTCATCGGCGAACTTCTCCCCGTCTAAAATGCCGAGCCGCTTGTATTGGCGGTCGACCCGCTCCTTCGTCCCATCGTTCACATGCGGCGACTCCATAACCAACTGATAGCTGCCGAGTGCGACCCGGAACGGCTCCATGTATGTCCGATCGACCGGGAACGACGCCACGTCCCGCAAATAATCCGCGAGCCGGTTCGCCGCCTCGTCGTCCGGATGGTCGGCGAGCTCCGTCGCGAAGCGTTGCATATCTTTCAATAGACCCTTCGTCTTCGTCACTTGGCGAATCATGCTTATAATAGCGATTATAATCACGGTTAGAATGCCGATAATAAAAATCGGGAAAATACTGAACATCCCACTAAAAAACGAATCTCCCATCTCTGTCGAATCGATGTATATTTCTTCCCCGAATGCAAACGTATGGACCATGATGTCTCCCCCTTTTTTCTATAATACGAACGTGATTCCATTTGGTTTCATCTTCACGAAAAAGCCGTGGCATGCGCCACGGCTCATCGGTCAGTTCAATTGTTTCTCCATCATGATGCGCGGTGCGCCATCTTCCGTGTACGCCCCCATGATGTCGTAGCCGCACAACAGGTTCAAAATGATAACGCCTTTGTTCGTGTTGCGCGCTTTCGTCCGAATCGAGTGGAACCCTTGCGCTTTCACCCATTCGAGTTGCGTATCCATCAACTTGCGGCCGATCCCGTACTTTTGAAACTCAGGATGCACGCCGCCGGCCCAGCTATAGAAGCGATATGGCTCAGCCTCATAGCCGATCTTGAATCCGACGGGCCGGTCGTCAGAAAATGCGAGTAACACGAGCGGGTTGGCATGGCGGTACAGTCGTTCTTTAAAACGAAGTTGGTCGATGTCGCCGTACAGATGGCGATACAGGTTGAAGAATTCCTCTTCAAACTCGTTAAAGTTCGTCGTCACATCTTTCACGATAAATGAACTGGTCGTACTCATCTTTCCATCCCCTTTCGAAATATGGACAAGTTACTCGTACGCCTGTTTATTTCGCCATCTACTCGGATTTTCCTGTTTCTCGCTCAAATGCGTTCAAACCTTTTTGTTTGTACACCCCGAGCGAACGTTTCGGGAGGCTCCGTACCATCCAGTTTTTGAACACACGTTGTTTGTCCTCGATCGATAGTCCGTATCCTTCCGTCACGATATGACGGGCCCGCGTCGTCACGTCATAGAGCGAGATGGCGGCAGCGACCGAGATATTTAAACTTTGGACATAACCTTGCATCGGGATGACGTAATTCCCGTCCGCTTTCGCGAGTGCCTGCTCCGACACACCGTGATGCTCGTTCCCGAACAAGAGCACGGTCGGTTTTGACACGTCGACGTCTTCGAGCGGGATCGCCTCTTCGCTGAGCGCCGTCGCGAGTATTTGATAGCCGTCCGCTTTCAACTGATCGATCGCTTCCTCAATTGAAGCGTGTTCGACGACGTCGACCCAGCGATCGGCACTCTTGGCGATAATCGAGTTCGGTTTGAACTTGGCCCGTCCCTCGACGACGTGCAGCGTCTGCACACCGAACGCGTCCGCCGAACGCAATACGGCCGACTGATTGTGCGGATCGTCAACGCCCTCGGTCAATACCGTGATGTGATTCGTCCGCGTGTTCAATACGTCTTGCATCCGCTTGACGCGGTCTGGCATGAGCATCGAGAACAAGAGCCGATCCTCTTCTTTCATCACGCCCGTTCGTAACAACTCTTCAAGCAACGTGGCCTGCTCTTCTTGTGACAATGCTGATGTCGTCTGTCTCCATCCCATTCTTCTCGCCCCTTTCAACCTCTAGTATTTTAGCGGGATTCGTTTCGACTGACAAGCGACGTCGTAAAACAGCGTATTTTCATCCTCCCATGAAAATTTATGAATTTTAGGAAACCGGTTGCACAAATTTATGCAATCGATTACAATCATTAATGCAAGCGGTTGCATCAGCAGCCGTTCTTAACAGAGAAAAAGTTCCGAACAGGAAGGAAGCGGATAGCATGAAACAGCTCATCTCATTTGATTTTTGGCAAAAGCTCGGTAAGGCCTTGATGGTCGTTATCGCCGTTATGCCGGCAGCAGGACTCATGATCTCGATCGGTAAATTGATCGGCATGTCAGCCGGAGACGTCGGGATCCTCCTGACGACGGCACGCATCATCGAAGACTTAGGTTGGGGCATCATCGTCAACTTACATATCTTGTTCGCGGTCGCCATCGGTGGCTCGTGGGCGAAAGACAAGGCCGGTGGTGCGTTCGCCGCACTGATCGCCTTCATTTTGATCAACCGTGTCACAGGCGCCATCTTTAACGTCAACGGCGCCATGCTCCAAGACCCGGAAGCGACAGTCCAATCCCTCTTTGGGGCCGACCTCGTCGTCGCTGACTACTTTACATCTGTCCTCGGTTCACCTGCCCTGAACATGGGTGTGTTCGTCGGGATCATCGCCGGTTTCCTTGGTGGTGCACTTTATAACCGATTCTACAATTTCAGTAAATTACCGAACGCCTTGTCGTTCTTCAACGGGAAGCGGTTCGTCCCGTTCGTCGTCATCCTCGGTTCGGTCGTCGCGGCGATCGCGCTGTCGATCATCTGGCCAACGATTCAAGGGGCACTCAACAGCTTCGGCCAATGGATTGCCACGTCACGTGACACGGCACCGATCCTTGCGCCGTTCATCTACGGTGCGCTCGAACGTCTGTTGTTACCGTTCGGTCTTCACCACATGCTCACCGTCCCGATGAACTACACGGAGCTCGGGGGCACGTACACGATTTTAACGGGCGCGACAGCTGGTTCAGTCGTCGCCGGTCAAGATCCGCTTTGGTTAGCTTGGGTGACGGACCTCGTCAACCTTCGCGCCGCTGGAGATACAGCTGCTTACAACACGCTGCTCGCTGACGTCGTACCGGCCCGTTTCAAAGTCGGTCAAGTCATCTTGTCGTTCGCCGCGCTCATCGGTGCCGCTTATGCGATGTACCGTAACGTCGACGAGGACAAGAAAGCCCAGTACAAACCGATGTTCCTCTCGGCCGGTCTCGCCGTCTTCTTGACGGGTGTCACTGAGCCGATCGAGTTCATGTTCATGTTCGTCGCTCCAGTCCTTTACGTCATGTATGCACTCATGGCCGGTGCCGCCTTCGCCTTGGCGGACATTATCGACCTTCGTGTCCACGCGTTCGGTGCGATCGAGCTATTGACGCGGATCCCGATGATCATCAAAGCCGGACTCCTGCAAGACTTGATCAACTTCTTCCTCGTCTCGGCTGCGTTCTTCTTCATCAACTTCGGAGTGTTCAACTTCTTCATCAAGAAGATGAACTTGCCGACGCCTGGACGCAACGGCAACTATATGGAAGAAGCGACAGAGCAATCGACGGTGACCGGCAACGAGCAGGTCATGGGGATTATCGCGCTACTCGGTGGGGAAGATAACATCGAGGACGTCGATGCCTGCATGACACGTCTTCGTGTCACAGTGAAAGATATGTCGCTCGTCTCAGAAGAGCGCGAATGGAAAAAGAATGGCGCCATGGGTCTCATCTTGAAAGACCGTGGTGTCCAAGCAATCTACGGCCCGAAAGCCGACGTATTGAAGTCTGACATTCAAGACGTCATCGGTGCATAATCAACAGGCCAGCTCGTGCGAGTTGGCCTGTTTTTTCTAAAGGAGGACTACTGTGAATATTTTGACACTCAACTGTCACGCCTGGTTAGAAGATCGACAACAAGAGAAAATCGACTCGATCGTGGAACGGATCGCGAGCGAGGAGTATGACATCATCGCGCTCCAAGAAGTGAACCAACATAAAGAAGCGCCGCTGATTGACGGTCTCATCCGTGAAAACAACTTTGCCCACGTCCTCGTTGAAAAACTCCGTGAGCAAGGGGTCGCCTATTACATGACATGGGATTTCGCCCATTACGGCTATGATATCTACGAAGAAGGCGTCGCGATCTTATCGCGGACACCGTTCGTCTCGACCGAATCGTTCTTTGTCTCCCAAACGACCGACCCGAACGATTACAAGTCTAGAAAAATCGTCAAAGCCGTCGTCAGCGGAACGGACGAACCGACAGCCGTCTACTCGTGCCATCTCGGTTGGTGGCATGATGCAGACGAACCGGCTCGTCACCAGCTCGATGAACTGCTTCGCCGCGTCGAAGATGACGACCGGGCTCTCCTGCTCGGCGACTTCAACAACGACGCGTTTCTGCGCGGTGAAGGCTACGACTATTTGATCGACCACGGTCTTCAAGACTTGTTCTTTCTCGCAGCCGAGCGCGAAGGCGATGCGACCGTCCAAGGCAAAATCGCCGGTTGGGACGAGAACAAGCAGGCGCTTCGCATCGACTTGATGTTGACGAACGCCCCGATCCACGTTTCGCGCCACGCCGTCGTCTTTGACGGCGACAACGGACCAATCGTGTCAGACCATGCCGGTGTCGAAGCGACCGCGTTTTGGCGATGAGACAACCCCTTTCTTTCCGAACTGGAGAGAAAGGGGTTTTGCTTTGTCAAAAAATCCTGTATGTTGGAAACGACTGATGTCTAACAACCTTTGAACGAAAGAAGTGATTGCATCTTGACGACCACCCCATCGCTCAGTCGCAACGACTGGACGCTCATCTTATCACTGGCGCTGCTCACGTTCGTGCTCGGCACGAGTGAGTTCGTCATTGTCGGAATTTTACCCGATATCGCGGATGGACTGACCATCTCGATTGCCACCGCCGGGACGCTCGTGTCCGCCTTCGCCATCAGCTTTGCTATCGGCACCCCGCTCATGATGTCGTTCACGAGCCATTTGCCGAAACGAAGACTTATGCTCGGACTCACGCTCGGCTTCATCGTGCTCAATTTCTTGAGCAGCCAAGCACCGAACTACGGTCTTCTGCTGTCGACACGCATGGTGACCGCGGTCGTGACCGGTGTGCTCATCTCGCTCGCCATGCTCGTCGCCAGTGAATCGGTACCGCCGACGAAGCGCGGCATCGCCGTCTCGTTCATCTTCGGCGGCTTCACGATGGCGAACGTGTTCGGTGTTCCACTCGGGACGTTCATCGGGCAACGCGCGGGCTGGGAAGCGACGTTCTTCATGACGACCGCACTCGGTATCGTCGCCTTGTTCGCGGTCTACCGCGTCGTCCCCAACCAGTTATCGAGCGCGAAGACGTCGATCTCTGACCAGCTCCGGCTCTTAACGAATCCGCGTATTTTGATCGCCTTCTTCATCCCGGCTTTCGGATTCGGTGCGACGTACGTCGTCTATACGTATCTCGTCCCGATCTTAAAAGGCGTGCTTGGCGTCCCGGTCGCATGGGTCAGTCCGATCCTGCTCGCCTACGGTTTCATCTCGATCTTCAGCAACATGGCGGCCGGGAAAATCGCGAGCCATAACCCGATCGGTCGGCTCCGGTTCGTCTTTCTCATCCAAGCGGTCGTGCTCGCGGCGCTTTATGTGACGACGTCGAACGTGACGCTCGGTCTCATCAACATCGCCCTCATGTCGTTCATGGCGATTCTGCTCACGACGTCGACGCAAATTTATTTGATCGACTTGGCCGAGAAGTTCAACCCAGATGCGAAAGGACTCGCCTCGTCACTCATGCCGGTCGCGAGCAACGTCGGCATCGGTATGGGGTCTGCTCTTGGTGGTCTCGTCTATGCGAACGCACCGGTCATGATGCTCGCCCTCGTCGGTGGCGCCGTCGCCTTACTGACCGCTGCCTTGACGTCGCTTAGTCATCGTCTCGACCAACGCTAAACAGCGTGCCCGAACCCGGGCACGCTGTTTTTTTAAAGCCAATCTACGATTTGATCAATCGTCTCATCAAGTTGTTCTCTTGCGCTGAGCGGGCTGTCGTTATCCCCGTCTTGCGGCCCGTACATCCCAAAGTTGGCATGATTGCCACCTTCGATCTGATGGAACGTGGCGTCACTCGGCACGCTGTCACGGCTCGTCTCGATATCGGTCGGTGTCGCCAGACCATCCAATTCACCCGAGATCGACAAGACGCGCAAGTCGCTATCCGTCATCGCGCTGATCGGATACGAGGCGAGGAAGATGACCCCGTCGACTTTATCTTCGTTTTCGAGCGCATAGCCCGAGGCGGCCGAACCGCCAAGCGAGTGACCGGCGACGTACCAACGCTCGATATCGGGATGTGCCTCGATGATTGTTTCCGCCGCATCGATATCTAGGATGCCGAGGTTCAAGCGAAGCGACGGGATGGCGACAAAGTGCCCTGCTTCCGCCAATCGGGTCCCGTAATAGGCGTACGCCTCTTTATCGACTTTTGCACCCGGATACAAGATAATCCCGACCTCACGCCTCCGGTCTCCGAACTCTAGTCGGTTGTCGACCTGTTCAGCTTCAGCCGCATAGCCAAGCGCTTCATCCGTCGGTCCGTATGTCATTTGCGTCCAAACGACGAAGCCGATCACGGCGACAAGGATGACGGCAAGCAACGACAGTCCGATCCACTTCAGTTTTCTCTTCATTATATACCTCCATTTGCATCCACTTCGTCGTCACGGTACACTAATAGTAAAAAAGGGAAATATCAGGGGGACACCATGACGAAAAGTTCTGTAACCACGACGATTCAGTGGTTTATTTTTATTTTAGCTACCAACATTGTACCACCGCTCGCCATCGCCGCCCTATTTGAACTGTCGCCGGCCGAGACGATGACGTTCATCTCGCGCTCGCTGTTCATCTTCGCACTGTTCAGCATCATCCAGACGCTGTTCGGCCACCGTCTGCCGATCTTAGAAGGACCGGCCGGTATTTGGTGGGGCGTGTTCACGCTGTACGCCTCGATCGGCCCTGCCCTCTACGGCAGCGGGCAAGAGACGCTCCAAGCGCTCGGCTTCATGCTGTTCTTGAGCGGTGTGCTCGGCGTGGTCATGACCGTGACCGGACTGTTACGGCGCATGCTGTCGCTGTTCACGCCTCAAGTGCTCGGCGTCTATATGATCCTGCTCGTCCTGCAACTATCCGGTGCCGTCATTAAAGGCGGTTTCGGTGTGAGCGAGGACGGCATCAATATCGTCCAAGCCGTCGCGACAGCCGGGCTCGTCTTGTTCGCGCTCACGCTCGAGCGGAGCCGCTTCAAACAATACGGTCTCGTCATGACGCTTTTCGTCGGGTTCGGGTTGTTCAATCTGCTCGGTCTCGGCAACCCGATCGTTCGTTCTGAGTCGTTCTTCCTCGTACCTGAGCTGTTCCCGTTCGGCGCTTGGGTATGGGATTGGAACTTACTTCCGACCGCGTTCGTCATCACACTTCTACTCATGACGAACGTGCTCGCGAACATCAAATTGATTGAGCGCATCGTCAGTTCACGGACGAAACAACAAGTCGAAGGCCACGTCGCCGCGTCTGGCGTCGTCAGCGGTGTCAGTCAGATGGTCGCTGGTCTGTTTGGAACGCCTGGACCGGTCGCGATTTCTGGGACAGCCGGTTTCTTGTCGTCAACGGAGAGCGTGCACCGTGCCCCTCACCTCGTCGCTCACGGCTTGATGATGGTGCTCGCTTTGATCGGACCGTTCGTGTCGCTCATCGCAAGCATCCCGGCCGCGGTCGGGTACGCCATCGTCACCCCGCTCATCGCGACGATGATCATCATCGGGATTAACGAGGCTGCGTTCGAGTTGAACCAAAAGACGGCGTCGCTCACGGTCGGCCTCCCGCTCGTCATCGGGGCCGGGGCGATGTTGCTCCCGCCTGGAGCGATGAACGATTTACCGCCGCTTCTTGCGACCGTGTTCTCGAACGGTCTCGTCCTCGGGACGGTCGTCTCTTTGACGACCGCCATCCTGAGCCGAATCCACGACTAAAAAAGAACTGACCTCGCGTCTGAGGTCAGTTCTTTTCGGTCACGTGCATATGGAAAGCTTTGTCGTGCGGCAAGACGGCACCGTCTTCCGCCTCGAAGTGTTCGCGGTCCTTGAAGTAAGCCGCAACCGTCAACGTGTCCCGATGAAGGGCACGCTTGAACGCTTGCTCGGCCGTGACCGGTGTTCCGTCATCGTTCTTCAGTTCGAGACCCATCAGCTTGTAGCCGATCGTTTGACCACCACGGCTCATCTGGCACGCCTCGATCGCATAAGAGACGAGTGTTGGTGTGATGACCGCGTGGACGAACTCGCTCTTCACTTTCTTCCGAACGAGCTGTTCGACACCGAAACTAAGGAGCCCGGCAATGACACCGTCGATCAAGACGGCTTTCGTGCGTTTGCTCGTCACTCGCTTCATTGGCTCATTCGCTGCATCATTCCGGACGTCAACACTTCCGTGCCTTGTCCTTCTTCTCCGGCCATGATCAAAGCCCGGGCCACGTGTAACGCTTGGATTGGGGCCGCATTTGGAACTTTTTCGAGCAACAGCGGTTGGAACGGACGGCTTACGACTTCAGCCGCTTTCTCACCGAGCCGGAACGACTCGCGGTCGCCGAGCAAGAGCGACGGGCGGGCGATAATCAAGTGCTCGAACCCGAACACTTTGAGCCCGTTCTCGAGTTCACCTTTCACTCGGTTGTAGAAGAACGGCGAGCGCAATGACGCACCTTGTGCCGAGACAACGGCGTAACGTGTGGCGCCGTGCTGTTTCGCGACACGCGCGACTTCGAGCGGTAACTCGAGGTCGACATGTTTGAACGCCTGACGTGATCCGGCGACGGCAATCGTCGTACCGAGTGCACAGTACACATCGTCAATGTGCGGCAACGTCTCATCCATTTTCTCAAAGCCGACAACTTCATGTAATTTCGGGTGACTCCAACGTTTCGAGCGGCGGACGACGATCCATACCGCGTCATACCGTTCTTGTTCGAGCAACTGCTCGACGAGCTCGCGTCCGATCAAACCGGTCGCGCCGACAACGAGTGCTGTTTTTCCCATTCTAGTTCCCCCTTGTTACGTACTTCTTTCAGTCTAGCTGACTTGCCGTTCATCGGCAACGACTGAGACCAGACACAATCAATCGAAGACGAGATTGCGGCAATTGCAACCCGTTTATGAAAAGACGGCAAAAAGTTCGATTTTTCTGAAACTGCTGTATACTGAAGGTACTGGAAAAACGAGAGGAGCTAGTTGTGTATGAAGCTATTCGTTCTTGGTGCCACCGGACGGACCGGTCATCAGTTTGTCGATCAAGCGATCGAGCACGGCCATCATGTGACCGCCTTCGTGCGCGAACAGAAAAAACTCATCCCGACCCCGCAACTTGAAATCATCGAAGGCGCCGTGACGGACAGTGCGGCGTTGACCGACGCGCTTGCCGGGCACGACGCCGTCATCAGCTGTCTCGGGACCGATTTGAGCGACCCCGATTTCTTGGCCAGCGTGACCGATGCGCTCGTCCCCGCCATGAAAGCGAACGATGTGACGCGCATTCTGTACCTCGCGTCTGCCGGGATTGACAAAGAGATTCCCGGGATCGCCGGAACGGTCGTGACGTTCATGCTCCGGAAGCCGCTTCGCGACCACCGGGCCGCGGTCGACCTGTGGCGCAACTCGTCGTTCGACTACACGATCGTGCGGCCGATGCAACTGACGGATGGTCCGCGGACATCGGTGTACCGGACGGACATCGACGGGATCCCTGCCGACGGTAAACAGATTTCACGCGCCGACGTCGCCCAGTTCATGTTGAACACGGTCGAAGAGAACAGTTTCGTCCGGCAGTCGGTCGGACTGGCGTACTAATTTTTTTGAATCCATGCTACAATATCGGATAGTCAACTTTGAAGGGAACGAATACGAATTATGAGTATATTAACAGTACAAAACTTGAGCCACGGTTTCGGTGACCGCGCCATTTTAAATGACGTGTCTTTCCGTCTATTAAAAGGTGAACACATCGGCCTCATCGGAGCAAACGGTGAAGGAAAATCGACGTTCATGAACATCATCACGCGCAAACTGCAACCGGATGAAGGGAAAATCGAGTGGGCGAAAAACGTCCGCGTCGGTTACCTCGACCAGCACGCCGTCCTCGCACGCGGGATGACGATTCGTGACGTGTTGAAAAGCGCGTTCCAATACTTGATCGACATGGAGACACGCATCGGCGAACTCTACATGGAAATGGGCGACGCGTCACCTGAGCAGATGGACGACATGCTCGCTGAAGTCGGCGAACTGCAAGAGACGCTCGATTCGAACGACTTTTATATCATCGATGCGAAAGTCGAAGAAGTCGCCCGCGGACTCGGTATTTTAGACGTCGGTCTCGACCGCGACGTCGCTGACCTATCAGGTGGACAACGGACAAAAGTGTTGCTCGCGAAGCTGCTCCTTGAGAAGCCGGACATCCTCCTCCTCGATGAGCCGACCAACTATTTGGATGAGATCCATATCGAGTGGTTGAAGCGTTATCTTCAGAACTACGACAATGCGTTCATCTTGATCTCGCACGATATCCCGTTCTTAAACAGCGTCATCAACTTGGTCTACCATATGGAGAACCAAGATTTGTCGCGTTACGTCGGCGATTACGACAAATTTATGGAAGTGTACGAGATGAAACGGTCGCAGCTTGAGTCGGCTTATAAACGCCAACAAGCGGAAATCGCTGATTTGAAAGACTTCGTCGCCCGTAACAAGGCCCGCGTCTCGACACGAAACATGGCGATGTCACGTCAAAAGAAACTCGACAAGATGGACGTCATCGAGCTGAGCGCGGAACGTCCGAAGCCAGAGTTCCGTTTCTTGCAGGCGCGCACGTCAGGCCGTCTCATCTTTGACGCGAAAGATCTCGTCATCGGTTACGATGAGCCGCTCTCACGTCCACTCGACCTGCAGATGGAGCGCGGTCAGAAGATCGCCCTCGTCGGTGCGAACGGGATCGGGAAGACGACGCTCCTGAAGAGTCTGCTCGGCATGATCAATCCGCTCGAAGGAACGGTCGAACGCGGCGAGTTCCTAGAGATCGGGTACTTCGAACAAGAAGCGGCCGTCAGCAACAACACGTGTATCGAAGAGATTTGGAGCGAGTTCCCGTCACTCAACCAACAACAAGTCCGGGCCATGCTCGCAAAGTGCGGTCTCATGACGAAGCATATCGAGAGTAAAATCGCTGTCCTCAGTGGTGGCGAGAAAGCGAAAGTCCGTCTCTGTAAGCTCCAAAACAACGAATCGAACTTGCTCCTCCTCGATGAGCCGACGAACCACTTGGACGTCGACGCGAAGGAAGAGTTGAAGCGCGCATTGAAAGAGTATAAAGGTAGTATCCTACTCATCAGTCACGAGCCGGAGTTCTATCAAGACATCGTCACCGACGTCTGGAACTGTGAATCGTGGACGACGAAAGTATTCTAAAACGTGTAGAGGAAGTGTCGCATGACAGGCCCAATCCAATTGAACGAACGCATCGTTCTCTATGACATCATTCGAGGGTTTGCCCTGTGCGGCATCTTCCTCGTCAACATCCCGAGCATGCTCGGGAGCGACTGGATCTTCGGTAAACCGATGTATGAAGGCAGTGACCTCGTCGTAAGGACACTGTTCGACTTGTTCATCCAGACGAAGTTCTATACAATTTTCTCTTTACTGTTCGGCATCGGCTTCTCGATTTTTCTCGAGCGTTCGTACGCGCGCGGGGACTCGGCGAGCCGCTATGTCCGACGCATCATCATCCTTTTCTTGTTCGGACTTGCTCACCTGGCCATCTGGTCGGGTGACATCTTACATACGTATGCGATGTGGGGGTTGTTGCTCCCCTTGTTTTATGGATTGAGCAACCGCGCGATTTTGACGTGGGCGTGGAGTTTGTTGATCGGGAGTTTTCTCTTGTTCTATGGCTCATCTGTCTTGATGGAGTGGACGACGGGGTATTTCAATCCCGGCTATCCGTTCCCGACCGCGTATAACGCCGGCTTTGGCGCTTGGTTCGATTACCGGCTCGACGTCGAGATCTTTAGCGCAATCTCAAACTCTCTGCTTGTCGGGATCGAAATCTTTTGCCTATTTTTATTCGGTCTCTATATCGGGCGTGAGCGGAAGCTGCTCACATGGACGCTTCAAGGATTGATACGAACGGCCATTATTTGCAGTGTTCTCGCCTTGCCGTTTTTCGGGGTCATCCTCTGGCATCGTTACGGCGGTGGTGATGCTTACTACTGGACGAACCTAGCAGCCGTCCTCATCTCAGGAAAACTGCTCGCGACGACGTACGTCTGTCTGTTCACCGTCGCCGTCCGAAAAGGACTCACGTTCCGTCCGCTCCAGGCGCTCGGCCGGATGGCGCTGACGAACTACTTGACGCACACGCTCGTCGTCGTCCTTCCCGTCATCGCCCTCGGGTATTACGGACGTCTGTCGCTCACTGAAGGATTGTTCTTGAGTATCGCGATTTTGATTGCCCAAACGTTCTTCTCAATGTGGTGGCTCAAGTCTCATCGCTACGGACCGTTCGAGAAGTTATGGCGGATCGGGACGTATGGGATTCAGAAGAAAGTATCATAGCATGCAGAAAGGCTCGAAGCATCTCGCTTCGAGCCTTTCTCATTTCTTAGTTCGTCGCCGCTGCTGTCAACACAGGAACGATTTGTTTTTTACGTGATACGACGCCAGGAAGTGTCGCCAGGCCGTCTAACAGTTCGACGTTGAACGCTTGTTCGAACAAATCATGCTTCGCACCGACAACGAGTGCTTCTGAATCATTCGTCAAGATGTTCGTGATTGCGAAGACGAACAAGTCAAGCTGTTTGTCAGCAATCGTCTTCGCCATCGCCGCTTCAACTTCAGCTTTACGGCTCAACACGTCGTGCGCGTCAACCGTGTTCACTTGCGCGATCTCGATGCGGTAGTCGCCCATCGCGAACTCTTTCGCGTCGAGCGAGATGAGTTCAGGCACCGTCTTCTGGCTCAGGTCGGCTCCGGCTTTCAACATTTCGAGACCGTACGCCTCGACGTCAGTTCCGGCGATGTCTGCAAGTTCTTTCGCTGCTTTGACGTCCTCGTCCGTGCACGTCGGTGACTTGAACAAGAGCGAGTCCGAGATGATCGCCGATAGCATCAAGCCGGCCATGTCAGACGCGATTTCAACACCGTGTTCTTTGTACAACTTGAGCAAGATTGTCGCCGTGCAGCCAACCGGCTCCGCCCGGTAGTAGAGTGCGTCTGCCGTTTGGAAGTTAGCGATGCGGTGGTGGTCGATGACTTCAAGGATTCGCACGTCAGCAATGTCGGCCGCACTTTGTTGGAACTCGTTATGGTCGACTAAGATGACCGAGCTCGTTTCGTCCGATACACGTTCGACGAGGCGCGGCGCCTTGACACGGAAGTGGTCGAGCGCGTATTGCGTCTCCCCGTTCACGTCACCGAGACGGACCGCCTCGGCGTCCATCCCTAATTTCTTTTTCAGTTCAGCGTAAGCGAGCGCCGAACAGATTGTATCCGTATCTGGATTTTTATGTCCGAAGACAAGTACTGTACTCATGATGCATTCTCCTCACTGTTATAGTTTTCCCTTATCCATTATACCGTCAATCCCCATTCTTTCAATTCCAAAACAAAAAGAGCCTAGACTCGGCTCTTCACGATTGTTCGTCTTCGTCTGTCTCTTCGAGGTCCGAATGATCCCCTTTTGAATCTTCTTCGTGCGAGATATCCGGTTGGTCCCGGTTCAACTTCTCTTGTTCTTCTTGTTCACGTTTGTCTTGGTCTGACATCTGTCTCATCCTTTCGGTACCGAGTCTTGTCGTAGACTGTTCCCCGAGGTTGACGCGGTCAAACGGATGTCTCACATCCGTAAACAAACTGTCATGTCAGTCAGCCTGAACGAACACGACTTCATCCCCGCGGATCTCGACGTTGACGTCTTGTCCTTGGAACAACCATTCGTCCTGCTCGGCGACGACGAAACGAATTCCATCTGCGTTCGTTTCGACGACGGCGTTATCGATCTCTTCTGTGATGACACCGACCGAGAACCCGTGCGTCAAATCAGTCGAACCCCCGTATTTGGCGAACAGACGAACCGTCTGTCCCGCCTCGACTTCCATTTCGTCTTTAAAAAATTGGAGTGCTTCTTCCGTCACGTTGATCTTCATGTAACATCCTCCTCTCGACTTCTGTCTTCATTCTAATCGTTTCTCAAAAAGCGAGCGAGGAAGTTGCCTAGAGTGTCGTGCCCGAAAGATACGCAACGGTCAGACTTTGCGTCCTAACCGCACCGCCGTCCATCTCATCGAACGTCACATCGAACAAGGCGCGACCGATTTCTTCATGCGGCGCGTGCATCGTCGCTAAGCCGAACGCCTGGCTGATCGGGTGGCCGTCAAACCCGAGGATGGCGACGTCTTCCGGTATGCGGACGTCACGCCGGCGCATCTCCCCTAAAAAACCGAGCGCGACGTAATCGGACGACAAAAAGAGCGCGCGGGGACGCTCTGTTCGTTGAAGGAACTCTGCCGCTAAGCGGATCCCGTCTTCACTCGTCAAGTAACCGATCCATACCCATCGCTCACGCGCGGACGCCACTTCATCGAAGTAGGCCCGCTGACGCGCGATTGAGCTCGGACTAGACTGCCGCGATAAGACGATGCCGATATCTTCATAGCCAGCTTGCGTTAACACATGCAATCCGGCGACGAACGCCGCGTAATGGTCGACATGGACCGAGGAGATCGTCTCAGGCGCACCGACCGTCGCGACCGAGATCGGGCCGAAGCCACGGTACGTCTCCAATTCTTCGAACGACATCGCATGCGACAACAGAATCGCCCCGTCGACTTCACGATGCTTCAGTAAGTCGAGTGCTTGCCGCTCTTGATCAAGCTTGTACTCGGTCTGCCACATGACGAGACGATACCCTTTCACGAGCGCCGCTTTCGCGAGTCCGTTGACGAACAGTCCGTAGTACGGATGGTCCATATACGGCAACACGACGACGAATCGCTGCGTGCGCCCAGTCGACAGCGTCAACGCCTGCTGATTCCGTAAATAGCCAAGCTCTGCCATCGCTGCATGGACGCGCTGTCGCTTCTCTTTTGAAACGTATGGATGTTCGTTAATCACCCGCGAGACCGTCGTCACCGACACGTCCGCTTGTTTCGCGATATCTCGAATGTTCGCCATCCCGCCTCACCTCAATCCGTCAGTCTTTCCATATAGTGTACCCATTCTACTGACCGACTGTCATCTCTTGCCATCACTTGTCGCCGAATCGCTTGGGCGAGACGAAACCGTTCTTCGACAGGTAAGTGCAGAAACTCATCTTGAAACTGGGCGCACAACATGCGTCCGAACGGTGTGTACAATTGATTGATGACCAGTTCATAGACAATCCCGCTACACCAAGTCTTCCACGTCGTCGGATTCATCAGGCTTCCCTCCTTTGACTCTACCGTACATTCTGAAACGCGTTTCAGAGCAAGCACTTTAGTAAAAAACTCTAATTCCGAACATTAAATACTTAAATGAGAACTTTTTTAGTTTTTTAACTCAAAATCATTGACGATGTCGATTCGATTTCGTATAGTCAACAGGTTGATAACGTGTATTCCACTTTACTAGACAATTAATGTTCGGAAATTACTACTTATAAGGAGTCTTCCTAATGAACTTATTCCGTTTACAGCAACACGGGACGAACGTTAAACAAGAAGTGATGGCCGGCATCACAACGTTCGTCACGATGGCCTACATCTCGGTCGTCAACCCGGCGATTTTGTCGGACGCAGGCATCCCGTTCGCCCAGGCGTTCACGGCGACGATCATCGCCATCTTGATCGGAACAGGGTTAATGGCGTTCTATGCCAACCTGCCGATCGCGGTCGCACCTGGGATGGGCTTGAACGCCTTCTTCGCCTATACACTCGTCGCGCAACAACAGATCGCACCAGAAGCCGCGCTCGGCGTCGTCTTCGTGTCGTCGGTCTTCTTCCTGATCTTATCGCTGTCACCGATCCGGACGAAACTGATTCAAGCGATCCCGGCTTCATTGAAGCACGCCATCACGACCGGCATCGGGTTGTTCATCGCCTCGCTCGGCTTGAAGCTGTCTGGACTCATCGTCGCGGATGAGGCGAACCTCGTCCGTCTCGGGGAGTTGTCGTCACCGAGCGTCTTGCTCGTCCTCGGTGGACTGATCGTCTCGGCCCTCCTCTTCTCACGTAACGTCCCGGGCTCGCTGCTCATCGGGATGGTCGTCACTGGGATTGCCGCCTACTTCATGGGGCTATTGAAAATCGAAGGCGTGACGGCGATGCCGACGCTACCGGAAGGGTTGATGGTCAACCCGCTCACCGCTTTCTCTGACGTCATCCAATATGGCTTGTTCGGGGCCGTGTTGTCGTTCTTCCTCGTCACGTTGTTCGACACGACCGGAACGCTCGTCGGTGTCGGCAAGCAAGCCGGCTTGTTGAAAGAAGACGGGACGATCGAGAACGGGCACCGGGCTTTGTTCGCTGATTCGCTCGCAACGATGGGGGGCTCACTCGTCGGAACGAGTCCATCGACGGCCTACATCGAGTCGGCCGCAGGTGTCGCCCAAGGCGGACGGACCGGACTGACGACAGCCGTCGTCGCCGGCTTGTTCGGTCTCACATTGTTCTTCAGCCCGCTCATCGGTGCGATTTCAGGTGTCGCCGCCATTACGGCGCCGGCCCTCATCATCGTCGGCGCACTCATGCTGACGAACGTCCGCTATATCGATTGGACAGATTTCAGTGAATACTTCCCGGCGTTCATGACGATCCTCATCATGCCACTCTCAGGCAGTATCGAACGCGGGATCGCCTTCGGGTTCATCCTCTACCCGATCTTCAAGGCGATGAACAAAGAGACGGTCCACCCGCTCATCTACTTGTTCGCCGGATTGTTTATTTTGGAAATGTTTTTCCTATAATACTTGACTTTAACCCTCGTCCCCGACGAGGGTTTTTCTGTTATTAATCAGGGAATCACTGTCGTATAGCAGTCGGTTACTGAATATTCGTTCATTATCATCCGATTCTCAATTAGGCATTATTTTACAATTATTTGAGAAATCCGTTCCATTTTTCTGTTTTCCGACTCAAAGATATGGAATAATGGCGATGAAATCGTTTTCGAAAGTATCATTTAACAGGAAAGAAGGAATGGACATGCCAAACGTGGCGTTGTTCGTCACTTGTCTCTCCGATACGTTATTCCCATCGGTAGGACAAGCGACGGTCGAACTATTAGAACATCTCGGTTGTGACGTCAGCTTCCCGTTCGAGCAGACGTGCTGCGGTCAACCGGCCTATAACAGCGGCTACCATGAAGAGACGAAAAAGATTGCCAAACACATGATTGAGACGTTCGAGAAAGCGGACGCCGACTATATCGTCGGACCGTCCGGCTCGTGTGTCATGATGATGCGCGACTATCCGCACTTGTTCAAAGACGATCCCGTCTGGAAAGAGCGGGCCGAAGCCCATGCGGCGAAGACGTTCGAACTGACGCAGTTCATCGTCGATGTGCTCGAAGTGACAGACGTCGGGGCGAAATTCCCGGCGAAAGCGACGTATCACGCCTCGTGTCATATGACGCGCTTGCTCGGGATCGAGGCGGCACCGGGACAGTTGTTGAAAAACGTTAATGGGTTGACGATGGTCCCACTCGAAGGGGTACATAACTGTTGCGGCTTCGGCGGGACGTTCTCGGTCAAGATGCCGGACGTATCGGTGCAGATGGTCGACGAGAAAGTCGAGTCAATTTTAAAATCAGGGGCCGACGTGTTGATCGGCGCTGATGCGTCTTGTTTGATGAACATCGGGGGACGCCTGCATAAACAAGGGCATCCGATCAAAGTGATGCATATCGCGGAAGTGTTGAACGAAGGGGTGAAACAAGCATGAGCATGGGGATTCGGTTAGACGAGAAGTTTCAAGATCGGCGGAAAGACGGGATCGATAACCCGTTCATGCGCCAAGCCGTCAGCTCGGCGCAAAATCGCCTGCGCGACGGACGTTTGAACGCGGCCGGGGAACTCGGGGATTGGGAAGCGTTCCGCGACCATTCGGAAGAGATTCGTCAGCACGTGCTCGAGCATCTCGATTACTACTTACACCAGTTGAGTGAGAATATCTCGAAGCGGGGCGGCAACGTCTTCTTCGCCGAGACGCCGGAAGAAGCGAACCGCTATATCCGCGAAGTCGTGCGCGCAAAAGACGCCAAACACGTCGTCAAATCGAAGTCGATGGTGACCGAGGAGATCGGGTTGAACGAGGCGCTTCACGAAGAAGGGTGTACGGTCGTCGAGTCGGATCTCGGGGAATGGATCCTTCAGCTCGACAACGACCCACCGTCGCACATCGTCGCACCGGCGCTCCACAAAGACCGGAACGATGTCCACAAGACGTTCACGACCCATGGCTACGACGGAACGAACGACCCGACCGAGCTCGGCCGCTACGCGCGCCGTGAACTGCGCAAAGACTTCTTGAAAGCAGAGGTCGGCATCACCGGTTGTAACTTCGCCATCGCCGAGAGCGGCGCCGTCGGTCTCGTCACGAACGAAGGTAACGGCCGGATGGTCACGTCACTCCCGAACACCGTCATCTCGGTCATGGGGATGGAGCGGGTCGTCCCGTCTTACGAAGAGTTCGAAGTGCTCGTCAATATGTTGTGCCGGAGCGCGGTCGGTCAACGGCTCACGTCATACATCACGACGTTCGCCGGCACGAAAAGCGTCGGCGAAGTCGACGGCCCGGACGAATTCCATCTCGTCATCGTCGACAACAAGAGGTCAGGCATTCTCGGGACTCAGTTCCAGTCCGTGCTCCAATGTATCCGTTGCGCGGCATGTATCAACGTCTGCCCGGTCTATCGCCATATCGGCGGCCACGCCTACGGCTCGATTTATCCGGGACCGATCGGCGCCGTGCTCGCCCCGCTGCTCGACGGTTACGAGAACTATAAAGAACTGCCGTATGCGTCAAGCCTTTGTGGTGCCTGTACGGAAGCGTGTCCGGTCAAAATTCCGCTCCATGAACTGTTGATCGAGCATCGCCGCGTCATCGTCGAAGACAAGAAAAAATCACCGTTCGTCGAACGCATCGCCATGAAAGGCTTCGCCGTCACGTCATCGAGCCCGTTCTTGTTCGAGGCGGCCGAACAGATCGCGCCGTTCGCGTCGTCCCCGTTTGCGACAGCAGGGCAAATCGACAAAGGCTTACCGGCTTGGACCGACTCGAAAGACTTGCCGCAGCCGGCCAAACAGACGGTCCGCGACTGGTTTAAGAAACGGGGGAATGCACAATGAATCCAGGAACGATCACCAACCGTGAAGACTTTTTAAAGCGGATCGCGGGACAACTCGGACGCGACGTCGATTTGACGCCCCCGAAACGAGTATACAAGCACCGTCCGCAAGACGAGGTGTTGAAAGACGCTTCAACAGAGGAACTCCTCGAGACGTTCCGTATGGTCGCGACGCGCATTCATACCGACGTCGTCGAATGTGAGTCGACTCATCTCGATGACACGCTCCGTCTTCTCCTCGAACGATACGACGGCAAGACGATTATCGCCGAGGACGATGCACGCATTAAGGAATGGGCACCCGAAACGAGCCGGTCGTTCGACTGGTGGGATGCCGCGCGTCCGGATGACAGCCGCGCCCTTGCCGTGAAAGCTGACGTTGGGATCACGATTGCCGACCAAGCACTCGCTGAAAGTGCGACCATCGTCCAATACGCGGCCCCCGGAAAATCGCGGACGATCAGCTTGTTGCCGCAAGATCACATCGCCATCATCCCGAAATCGGTGCTCGTGCCCCGCATGACGCAAGCGGCGAAACAGCTGGCCGAACTCGATCGCAACGGCGAGCTCGCCTCACCGCAAGGCGTCAACTTCATCTCGGGCCCATCAAACTCGGCCGATATTGAGATGAACTTGATTGTCGGTGTCCACGGACCGGTCCGTGTCGCCTACGTTCTCGTACATGATCTCTAACGAAAAAACTCGCCACGACGGCGAGTCTTTTCGTTTATTCTTTATTCGACGGTGATGCTGCCGTTCGTCGTCTTCAAGCGAAGTGAATGTTCGATGTTTGAACGTCAAAGTCTTGTCCCGCACTCATCGCTTCGTCAATTTTCCCCATCGAGTCGCCCGCTCGCAATTCGTCTAACTGGGCCATTCCTTGCTCCGTGATTGCGTAGTATTTCCGTGGCGGTTTTTCTGCCGACTCCTTCAAATACGTCGTGAAGTAGCCTTCCGACGTGAGCCGCCTCAGGAGCGGATAGACCACATCTTCTGAGATGTCACTTTTTTAAACTTAGCATCCCTCTCACCCCCTCCACTATCTATTAGGTAACAACACATCGTTCGCAATTGTTCAATAGACGTTAGCTAGCATGTTTACTACATCTCGATAAGTGGTATATCGCTGCCGAAATCTGTACAATAGGGGAACGACACTCGTAGAAAATAATTGTCACAGCCGGAATGTATGTAGTTCCAGGAAGGAACGGTCCCTATGAAAGCTTGGATTGACGAGCGGATCGGAAGGCAGTTTTTATTCGTCTTCTATTTATTCATTGGACTGATCCTCCTCACCTCACTCGCCGTATACGTATATACGGAAAATCGAATCGAAGAGACGACTTCATCGCTCGAGAACGTCAGTGAACGTCGCACGAATGCGACCGAGCTATTCGAGACATGGCAGTCGATGCAATATGAGATGCGCGGTTACGTCCTCCTCGGTGACGAGGAGTTGCTCGTCCGCGTCAAAGAGAAACAAGTCTTGATCGAGACACAGACCGCCTGGTTCGAAACGAACGCGGTCACAGAAAAAGAACAGACGTATGCGGGGGATGCCCGAGCGTTATTCTCAGCCTATCAACAACGCGTCATGCCTAGCCTCGAGCGCTACGTCGTCGCGAAGCGGGAAGGCACGGTCACCGAGCCGTTCCTGCAAATGCCGACGCTCGGGAAAGTGACGCCTCAAACCGAAGCACAGGCCGATCGGAAATTCAAGATCAACTCGAAGAGCGCGGCTGACATGAGCGCGAGTATCGTCGACATGGAGACGGTGTTCACCGAATACCGCAACGCCTTGAACGCGGAAGAAAACCAACTCCGTGAACAGCTCGCCACCCATACGAAATGGGCGCAAGTGCTCTGGCTCCTGTCGCTACTCACCGTACTACTCGTCCTCTTCATTGCGGCTCGGCCTTACGTACAACGGTTGACCGGTCAACTGCAAGAGTTGATCACGAATAGCAAGCGGCTCACCGACGATCGGGTCATACCCGTCCCTGTTTTGGTATCGACCCGGAACGAGGTCGGCCAACTGACCGACTCGTTCCGTCAAATGGCGTCGTCACTGTCGTCGCAACGTTATCAAGTCGAAGAAGAGCGTGAGAAGACCGCGCGACTCTTGCACTCGATCCGTGATGCCGTCATTTACGTTGAACATACGACGCATGAGAAACTCGCCAACCAGGCGCTCTTCGTCATGTTCAATCAGGCCATCACAAAGAAAAACGAGACGGACCTGTATCGGCTTGATGCCGACCTTGAAGAACTCGGTCTCCAAGTCGATCAAAAAGACTCGTTCTTCTCGTTCATGCGCCGAGCGTTTGACGGCGAAGCGATGGAAGAGAGCGTGACGTTCTCGATGAATCAAGAAGAACGGTTCATCCAAATGTACGCTGAAAAGATTCATTTGCGTGGCACACGCCACGGCACGATGCTCGTCTTCCGGGACGTGACGCAAGAAACCGAGGTCGACCGCTTGAAGACAGAACTTGTCTCGACGGTGTCTCATGAACTGCGCACCCCCTTAACGAGCATCATCGGGTTTACCGAACTTATGCGCTATCGGACGATGCCGGCTGAACGGACCGATCAATATTTAGGGATGATTCATCAAGAGACGCTCCGTCTCGAGGATTTAATCTCCAACTTACTCGACGTTCAGCGGATGGAGTCAGGTAAACAGACGTATCAAAACGAGCCCGAAAGCTTGTATGATATTTTGGCAGAAACGATTGCCGTCCATCAAGGCGCGAGTCAACACCATTACTTATCGTTTGAATGTGACACCGACGTCCTCGTGTACGGGGACCGGAACCGGCTCAGCCAGCTGTTCACGAACCTGCTCCATAACGCGATCAAATATTCACCGAACGGCGGAAAAGTTGCGGTGTCCGTCACGAATGACCAGTCGGACGGCGTCGAAATTTCCGTCACGGACTCTGGCATCGGAATCCCGACTTCAGCGCTCCCGAAACTGTTCGACAAGTTTTATCGCGTCGACAATTCGGCCAGCCGGAAGATCGGTGGCACCGGTCTCGGTCTTGCCATCTGTAAAGAGATTGTCGAAGGGCATGACGGGACGATCCGGGTCGACTCACGTGTCGGTCTCGGATCGACGTTCACGATCGTCTTGCCGAAATATATCGAGGAAGATCAAATGAGCGGCTAAACATAAGGGATGACTCGCCTCGGGCGAGCCATCCCTTATGTTATTGAACTTTGCTTTCTGGACCGAATGCCGGATAGAGCGACAAGCCACCGTCAGCAAAGATGGTCGTGCCCGTGACGTAAGACGATTCGTCTGATGCGAGCCACGCTGCCACCGCAGCAATCTGTTCCGGCCGCCCGATCTTATGGGTCGGGATGAGCGCTTCGAGCCCTGTCTTCTCTTCTGGGTCTCGCATCGTCTCTTTGTTGATTGGTGTGTCGATCGCACCAGGCGCGATGGCGTTGACCCGAATTTGATTCGCCGCATATTCGAGCGCGACCGACTTCGTGAACATCTTGACCCCGCCTTTACTCGCCGCATAATGCGTATAGCCTGGGCGTGGGATCACCTCGTGCACCGAAGACATGTTGATGATGTTTCCTTTCAGATCATGTTTGACGAAGTACTTGAGTGCGGCCCGCACCCCTAGGAACGTCCCAGTCAGGTTCGTATCGATAATTTTCTGCCAGTTGTCGAGCTCCATTTCGTGCGTTTTCGCTTCGACTTGGACACCGGCGTTGTTGACGAAAATGTCCATCTGTCCAAATTCAGACACTGCTTTTTCGATCATCTTCTCGGCGAGCCCTTCTTCGGCGACGTCACCTTGGACAGCGACGGCTTTGCCTCCGGCCACCTCGATGCCGCGGATGACTTCCTTCATCTCGTCTTCACTGCTTCTATAATTTAAGACGACGCTGACGCCTTCTTTCGCATAGCGTTCGGCCACCGCTCGTCCGATTCCTTTTGAACTGCCTGTGATTACTGCGACTTTCCCTTGAAGTTCTGGATAATTTGCCATGTCGGTTCCCCTTTCGTCTTCTCGGTTTGTAGTTCCCGCATTCCCCTCTTCATGAAACCTTTCGGGCTGTCTTTTGAATATTTATGGGAAATCTACTATACTGAAACAAACTATTCGTTTTCAGGACTCGCCTGAAAAACGTACAAACTTATTCTTATGGAGGTGAATCCCCGATTTTTTGGGGAATTTTTGGACAGTCCCATGTTACTCAGTTTATTGATCGTCGCCTTTCTCATCTTCATGACCGCCTTTTTCGTGGCGGCCGAATTTTCAATCGTCAAAGTCCGGAGCGCACGGCTCGACCAACTCGTGCTCGAAGGAAACTCACGAGCGTCCGTCGCTAAAAAAGTCATCGAGAACCTCGATGACTCGCTATCCGCCTCGCAGTTCGGCATCACGCTCGCCGCGCTCGGCCTTGGTTGGATCGGTGCCGATCAAATCGAAGGAATGATTCAACCGCTCGTCGACCGCTTAAGCGTCTCGCCGTCGGTTTCCACATTCCTGTCGTTCTTAATCGCCTTTTTGCTAATCGCCTTTTTACACGTCGTCATCGGCGAACTTGTCCCGAAGACGCTCGCCGTACATGAAGCCGAGAAATTGACGTTGCTCGTCGCCCGGCCGCTCTACTTCTTCACGAAGCTGTTGTACCCGTTCATCCGGGTGCTCAACAGTATGGCCCGGCTCACGCTCCGCTTGTTCGGTGTCAAGACGACGGCGCAAGAGACGGCGCACTCGGAGGAAGAACTCAAAATTATCATGACGGAGAGTTTTCGAAGTGGCGAAATCAACGAGAACGAACTCGCTTACGTTCAAAATATCTTCTCGTTTGATGAACGTGTTGCAAAAGATGCGATGGTGCCGCGGATGAATATGGTGACGATCGATGAAGAAGACTCGATCGAGACGATTATCGCGACCGTCCAAGAGCATCAATATACGCGCTATCCGGTCACACGAGACGGTGACCGCGATGACGTGCTCGGTTTTATTAACGCCAAACAAGTGTTCACGGCCCAACTCGTCAAGAGTGACGCCCCGCTTGAATCGTTCATCCATCAGTTACCTCTCGTCACGGAGTTCACACCGCTCCAAGAAGCGATGGTGAAAATGCAGAACGCACGGACGATGATGTGTCTCGTCATCGATGAGTACGGCGGCACCGCCGGCCTGCTCACGATCGAAGACATCCTTGAAGAGATCGTCGGTGAGATTCGCGACGAGTTCGACCGGGACGAACAAGCCGAGATCACTGAAGTCAATCCAGGCCATTATCGCTTGTCTGGTCTCGTGCTCACGCAAGAGATCGAAGAGCGCTTCGGCATTGAGATCGAGGATGACGTCGACACAATTGGTGGTTTCGTCCTCTCGCAAAAAGCGAATGCACGCACCGGCGAACGTTTCGTCCTGCCAGGTGAGCACGAACTGATCGTCCGCGAGATCGACAATCACCGCATCGTCTTTGTCGACTTGATTCTTGCGCATAAAGACCAGCTTCGAGCCGAAATGGACTGAGTGTCTTTGACCGCCCTCCCTTGAACATTAGGGAGGGCTTTTCGATTGACGCTCGAACTGTCGCTATATTTTCAAGGCTTGTCGTGATATACTGCACATATGTTGCTAATTTGAGTGCGTGCCACTCATTGACACAACATCACCGAACAGTTCATTAATGTTCGGTCCAACAACTACAGAAAGAAGGTTACGCATGGAACGTAAACTATTTTTAATTGACGGAAACTCCATGCTGGCCAGTGCCTACTACGGTGCCGCCGCGAGCCGAACGAAAAAAGGACGCGAGGTATCTAAAAACGATCGGAGTGCCGTCATCGGTATGACCGGCCTCATCCGGACGATTCTACGCAGACATCGTCCGTCTCATTTTGTCGTCGTATGGGACGTCTCACGTGAAACATTGTGGCGTCGCGAGCTTTATCCTGGCTATAAACGCCGCCGTCGCCAGACACCACCCGAGTTGAAGGCTCAAATGGAACTCATGCGCCAATTGCTTGAAGAGAGCGGAATCCCGCAATATCAAGTCGAAGGCTATGAGGGAGAAGATTTGATTGCCCACATCGCTCGGAAGTTCAGCTGCAGCGCGCCTGTCGTCATCATGACGAAGGATAAAGACTTGCTTCAGCTCGTGAGCCCACGTATCACAGTATGGCTTCAAACACAGGAGCTTCAGCAAATGCAAGCTCGTTGTGATATCCAAGACAACCGTCCGCTCCCACTCAAGCGACATCTCGAGATTCGTCCTGAGGAGATTGCAGCGTTGTACGAAGGATTGAAGCCGAAACAGCTCTCAGCGGTCAAAGCGTTGACGGGAGACCGTTCAGACGGCATCCCACCTGTAGCCGGCCTTGACGAAAGTCAATCGGTACAGTTGATCAAACGCTTCGGTTCGCTCGATAAGCTTTACACGGCGCTTAGCGTCAAAGGCGATAAACGACAACTGATCAATGAAACGATCGCGGCACTGACGTCAGAGGAAGTGCCCCGTAACTTGAGACGTACACGCAAAAAAGCCGAGCGCAACATGGAGCTCGTCCGTCTCGATGTCACGGTGCCAGAACTTGAACATTTGAAACTGGCTCATCTTGAGCTCAGCATCAATTCAAAACGGGTCGAACAAGCGTATCAAAAACGCGGCATTCGCCTCTCGTTTGATTCGAGTCAAAAGAAAATTTCAGCACGTTAAAAAGCGCGGACATTAGTCCACGCTTTTTATATTGACCGTAATCCCATCGGCGTCGGTGAGCGACCATTCCGACGTCGTCCCTCCGAGTTCGTGGTTCGTCGAAGCGTCGACAAAAAGCGTCCATGCTTCAAGTCCCGCCTCGTCGTTCATCGGTTTAGTCGGACGGGCCCAGACGTTCGCACCGATGTGATGATGATACCCGTCGGCCGCGAGGAACAGTGCGCCCGGGTATGAATCGGTCGTGACGGTAAACCCGAGTCGATGTTGATAGAATAACTTGGCCGCTTCGAGGGAACGTACTTTAAAGTGAAAGTGTCCCATCGTCGTCCCGACAGGAAGACCTGTGAACGAACGGTCCGCTGCCGCTTCGAGCATCGATTCGTACTCAACCGGATCGGTCGACATCTTCACGTGACCGTTCGCTTCATATTCCCACTGCTCACGTGGCCGGTCAGCATACAGCTCGATGCCGTTCCCTTCCGGATCGTTCAAATAAAACGCCTCACTGACCAAATGGTCGCCTTGACCGACTTCAATCCGTCGCTCGATCAAATGACGGAGAATGCGTCCGATTTCGACGCGGTCCGGCAGCAAGATTGCCATGTGGAACAAGCCGGCCGCCTTCCGGTTCGGACGGACACCTTTGACTTCATGCAAGATGACGAGCGGCGTATTCGGCGCACCGAGCGTGACGCGGTCACTGCCGACTTCAAGTACGTCCATTCCAATGACTTGTTCGTAAAACTGTTTCATGTTTTCTAATTCACTGACCCGGAGCGTGACCGGTCCGAGTTGGATATTGGTTAATTTCATGTTTTCTCACCTCTCTCTTTACTATACATGCCGTGTCCCGTTTGCAGAAGACGGCACAAAAAGGTGGTATAGTTACCGAAAGGATACTTAGAGAGGAGTGAGACTCATGACGATGATCTCAAGCTGTGAAGTCGATACCGCACTCGAACTGATCACCGGTAAATGGAAACCATCGATTTTACTCGCGCTCATCAACGGGGGGACGCTCCGGTTCAGTGAACTGAAACGCTCGCTCCCGAACATTAGCCAAAAGATTTTGACAGCCCAGTTGCGTGACTTAGAAGAGCAAGATCTCATCATCCGTACCGTCTATCCGGAAGTCCCGCCGCGCGTCGACTATCAGTTGAGCGAGTACGGCAAGACGCTTATCCCGGTCCTTGAGACGATGAACGCTTGGGGCATGAAGCACGCTGCACGCATGCAACAAAAATAATTTGTCCACATGTGGATAACTCATTTCCGTATCACTGCCCATCACTTATCCACAGGAGGATCCTCATGATTTGTTATCCACAGCTCACCGGCCGCGCGTCATAGTTTACTTCACGACGCCGAGACGACGTTCGCACGCCACGGCTTCACGCTTCAATTTGAACCGTCTGTTTGGACACAACATAAAGCAAAATCGGCCCGGCCGTCCCGCTCTATTTCGACTTCTCGGTCACACCCGCCATCGTCTTCCTCACCGGATTCGCTTTGTTGAGCGGTTTCTTCATCATCCGCGTCAATATTCCCATCCAACTGTTTTTGCAGACGAACACGGAACCAAGCTACCTCGGTCGTGTCATGGGCGTCCTCGAATCGCTCGCGATGGGGATCACCCCGCTCGGTTTCGTGTCGTTCGGGTTATTGAGCGAATGGATGTCGGTCACGTCACTTTATGCGATTTGCATGGTATGCCTGCTTTCGATCACGCTGTTCGCGATGCATCGCATCCGTCACGATATCGCGGCTGAAAAAGCGACGGTACTGGCTGAAGTCGAAAGCGCGCCGACACATCAATGAACGAAAAAAAGACATCGAACGTTTTTCAGTTCGATGTCTTCTCTGTTGATGGAAGGACTCGTTTCTCTAACAAGAACGGCCCGAACGGGATGACCGAAGCCATGACCGCGAGGACTAACACTTTGAAGCCCCAGTTGAAGCGCCACGCCATGTAAACCGCTGCCGCCACGTAAGCGACGAACAGGAAACCATGGGCCGCACCGACGATGCTGACGGCTAGCGGCATGCCAGCCAAATACTTGAGCGGCATGGCGATCAACAATAAGAGCAGGAATGACATCCCCTCTGTATAACCGAGCCATTTGAATCGAGTTGCGTTCATATCCGTTCTCCTTTTTAATCGATGCTACGTTCATCGTAGCCGATAGAGGTGAAGTTTGTCACAGGGGAACGTTAGAAAGTCGTTAGGCTATTTGACGATTTGGTGAACGATGCGCAATTTTTGTTTCGACGAAGCGGCGAAGGAACAAGCCGTCGACGCCGATTTTGCCTGCGTTGTAGCCCGCGACGAGAATCAAGACCGATACGATCAACATCGTCGGGTTCGTGCTGACCGTCCCTGACAATAAGAACGCCATGTTCATGACGAGTCCGAAGAAAGCCGCGCTGCGTGTGAGGGCGCCAAGCAAGAGACCGAGACCGACCAAGAACTCACCATACGGAATTAAGATATCGAAAAGTGCTGCGTTTGGAATCGCGAATTTTTCAAGGAAAGCTGCCCACCATCCGGCGACCGCCGGGTGATCTCCCGTCGCGAGTGAAGCTGCGTTTTGAAGGTAACCGCCTGATCCGAAGCCGCCCGTGATTTTACCCCATCCGGCTGTGAGCCATTGATAGCCGAGCCAGATCCGTAACACCGTCAAGATGCCGGTTGCGATGTTGTGGTTTTGCCAAAACTTTGTGAACATGATAATTCCTCCTTTTGAATGGTTGAATAATGGCTTATATGTGATTACATTCACAATACACCATCCATGTTCATGTTTTCACATAGCTTGAGACAATAGTTCACGTTTCGTTCATATGTGTGTCACAGGTCAGTAACTTTTTGGAAATTGCACCAAAAAAAAGCAATGTCTACTCGAGACATCGCTTCCACTGCTGTGAACTACTCACCACTTATTTGCTTCGCAACTTGAAGTGGGAGCTTCTTGGGAAGACCGTGCTTTGACTAGCCACGGTTGTGGACCAAGCTCGTCGGGCAGTCCCTGCCCTGGGGTGTTTTAGTCTGCGAGACGCAACAGGTTGAGGCTCGCGTTGACGTCGCGGTCGTGGTGCGTGCCGCATGCGGCACAGGTCCACTCGCGGACGTGCAGGCCCTTCTTGCCGCCGTTCTCGCCGCAGGCCGAACAGACCTGGGTCGAGGCGAACCAGGGGTCTGCCTTGATGAGCGTCCGTCCATAGAACCTCGCCTTATATTCCAGCTGGCGGACGAACTCGCCCCACCCGGCATCCCCGATCGACTTCGCCAGGCGGCGGTCCTGCATCATCTCCCTCGGCTTCAGCGTCTCGACGACGACGACTTGGTTCTCGTCGACGATGCGTCGCGACAGCTTGTGGAGGAAGTCGTGCCGTCGGTTCTTGACCTGCTCGTGTTTCTTCGCGAGGACGAGCCGTGCCTTCTCGCGGTTCCTGCTGCCGGGCTTCTTGCGGGAGAGCGCACGCTGCGTGCGTTTGAGCCGCGCCTCGGCCTTTCGTAGGTTGCGCGGGTTCGCGATCTTCTCCGTGACGAGCGCGTCGTTCGTCATGACTATAAATGATAGTTTTAAGATGTCCTAAAACGTTGGGATAACAATGTACAATTTCGTCTCCTTCTCGCATACTTGTTCACGAGGTGAACGACTATGCAAATTCAATTAAACGTAGACACGACGTTCG